>JAUNBV010000104.1 GCA_030526885.1 Syntrophomonadaceae bacterium | reverse complement strand
GTCGTCGCCAGGTTTTTTTTGCCCGTTTTTAAACAACAAAAACCCGCTTTGCGCGTTTAATAGAGCGGCAATTATGGATGGAAACGGCAGCCTCTTTTGCCAAGAGAGGCTGCCGTTTTATTTTATCATCCGGTGAAAGGCGTACTTTTGAGCAGGGCGACGCATACACTGATATGAGCGTAACGTATTGAGGACGCGATTATTGGCAGGAGGGTTAACCATGATAAAGCTGTCTGATTTGAAAATGCGCGAGGTTGTTAATGTGATTGACGGCAAAAAGCTGGGGCATATAATTGACTTGGAGCTCGATGTTGAGCGGGCGCGGGTGACGGCTATTATTGTGCCGGGAAAAATGAGGGGGTGGGCGTGTTTTATCAAGCGTGATGAAATCATTATTCCGTGGGATAAAATTGTGCGCATAGGCCGCGATGTGATTCTGGTGGATATGATGTCCTGTTCCGAGGATCAGGTGCTGGTGTCGCATACCTCGGTCCATCGCCATTCTTCCGGGTATGATGAGAAGTTTTAGGGTAAGCGGGACGTAAAAGCTGCATTGCTTTTGCCAACGGATTTGTGATATTGCAAATGTTTTTTATTTTGTTCATAATAGAGATTGCACAATGATTTTAGATTCGTGATGTGGAGGTATGAGCGTGCGCTGCCCTTATTGCAAGGCGGAAGATAGTAAGGTGATAGACAGTCGGTCCTCGGATGAGGGCGGCGCGATCAGGCGCCGCAGGCAGTGCGCCGCTTGTGAACGGCGCTTTACTACGTATGAGCGTTATGAGGAACGTCCGTTGGTGGTGGTCAAGAATGAAGGGAAGCGGCAGCCGTTTGACCGCCATAAGCTCAGCAACGGCATTGCTCGGGCCTGCAATAAGCGTTCCATCAGCAGTGAGACTATTGATGCCATCGTCAGCCGCATAGAAGCGCAGCTACGCGATCAGTTTGAGCGTGAAGTGCCCAGCATCGCTATCGGTGAATTGGTGATGCAGGAACTGCGGGAGCTGGACGAGGTCGCATATGTTCGTTTTGCTTCGGTGTACAAGCACTTTGCCGACCCCGATAGTTTTATTGAAGCCATAGATCAATTAAAGACCAGTAAATAGTCGGGGCAGGGGTCCATTATTACCGCTGATTTTGGGCATCGTCCGGGGAAATCTCGGCTTCAAGCAAGCGCACCGCCTTATCGGCCAGATAACTGGGGACCGCGATGCTTATTCTGCTGATAGGTCCAATGGTGGTCGGATAAAGGCTGCCCAGGGTTTCGCGGGGTATGATTCTGACCGGGATAGCAAAGGATTGAAGCAGGCTTTCGATAATCAAATCTTCGGGCGGATTAACTTGGCGTATCACCGTCCATGACGTGTCATTCAAATCCGCGGAGCAGTATGGGCACTTTCGGGCGCCTCCGATTTCCTGGCCACAGTTGGGACATTCCATGGCAATACCTCCTAAATATTTTTCGTGGTTTTTGTATTGTAATCCATATTGCGAGGGAGCACAAATGCCGGATTGGGTTTTAAAAGAAGCTCACGGGTTGCCGCTATTGATGGCGGAGGGTTTGGAAGGGGCGGTCATAGCGTTTTCCTTGCGTAACGGCGGAATGAGCGAGGGGTGCTTCGGGTCGCTGAATCTGGCGCTGCACGTTGGGGATACGGATGAGAAGGTGCGGGCCAACCGGGAAATATTTATGCATTCTCTTAGCTTAAAACCGGATGATATGGTGTGCTGCCAGCAGGTGCACGGCAACCGGGTCATGCGGGTGGGCGCCAAGGAGCGGGGCCGGGGGGCTTTGCTGTACCGCGATGCGCTGCCGGAAACGGATGCCCTGATAACCGATTGTGAGGGATTGGCGCTGTGTACTTTTTACGCAGACTGCATCCCTCTTTATTTTTTTGATGCCGCCACGCGCTGTATCGGTATGGCCCATGCGGGTTGGAAGGGCACGATGGCGGGCATCGCTCGCCACACGCTCGACGCCATGGCAAAGGAATTCGGGGCGTGCGGGGATACATTACAATGTTTTATTGGCCCCGGCATTGGACCCTGCTGCTTTGAGGTGGGCGATGATGTGGCCCGGCGGGTGCAGGAGCTTTACCCACAGCATGATGTATTGCTGCAGCAGCGGGGTGGAAGATGCTTTTGCGACTTAAAGCTGGCCAATAAGCTGATGATGAAGGAGTGGGGAATAAAGGAGGATAATATCCGTTGCAGTGAGCTGTGCAGTTGCTGCGAGGCCGAGTTGCTGTATTCGTATCGCCGGGATAAGGGGGTTACCGGCAGGATGGCCGCATTGATAATGTTGACGCAAACTTGAACACGGAGGTCGCAGGGTTGAATAGTTTTAAGCATAATTATGAACAGGTTACTAAAAATATCAGGAATGCCGCTATTGATGCCGGGCGCGATCCCAGCACCATAGGACTTATCGCGGTTAGCAAGAGTATTGATGACGATGCTTTGGCGTTAGCCATAAAGCTGGGGATGCGCGATTTTGGCGAAAACAGGGCCCCGGAATTAGTGCGTCGCAGTAAGATGCATCCCGGTCTGCGCTGGCACATGATCGGTCAGCTGCAAAGCAATAAGGTGAAGAACCTTATCGGGTGCAGTTGTCTCATCCATTCCCTGGATCGCTGGGCGCTGGCGGAAGAAATCGAGGCCCAGTCCGCACGTCAAAATGCTATCACCTCGGTATTGGTGGAAGTAAATGTCGCGGGCGAGAAACAAAAGGCGGGGTTGGCTCCGGATGATCTTGCTATGTTTCTGGAGTCCGTCGCCCCGATGAGGCATTTGGATGTTTGCGGGTTGATGTGCATGGCTCCGCTGAGCGATCGTGCCGATGACAGCCGCGAGGTTTTTCGCTGGTTGCATGAACGGTTTATCTATTTTGGCCGCCATAGCTTGCCCGGCGTAAGGATGAAGTGGCTGTCGATGGGTATGTCGCAGGACTATACCGTGGCGGTGGAGGAGGGAGCCAACCTGCTCCGCGTAGGCTCGGCGCTGTTTGATGAGGGGTAGAGTTATTGCTCTATTATTTATATTCTGCTTTGCTTATCATTAAAAATGGATTATAATTCTAATATTATAGGGATGGAGGTAAACACATGAGCAAAGGGGACAAGTTCTTGAAGTGGCTGGGAGTCAAGCCAGAAACGGAAGATGATGAGTTATATGATGATTTGGCTATCTCTTCCGCGGATATGGATGCTCCCTCCGAACTATCCGGCAGCGGCGGACTGAGCAATCTGATCGGGCTTAAGGGCGGCAGCACTGCCAATCCTGCAGGAAAACAAGTGCGGGTAGTAGTCAGCGAACCGGAGAGTTTCGAAGAGGTACAGGCGCTGAGCGACCACTTGAAAAACCGCCGTCAAATCATTCTCAACTTTGAAGCTACCGCCCCTGACGTATCTCAGCGCATGATCGATTTTCTTTCCGGCGCCCTGTACGCTTTGGACGGCCACAGCCAGCAATTGGGCAAGAGCATATTCTTATTCGCACCCGCCAATACCGAAATTACCAAAGAAAACCGCCTGCCGGTGAGGAAGATGAGCGGGTCGGCCCCTGTTCCTCCCGTAAATACAGGTATTTACACCCCGGGAGGCAACAAGTAAGTGCCTTGTTCATTGGGTTTTATTGGTTGTGGCAACATGGCCCGGGCTCTGCTGAACGGCATCAGGGATGGGGATACCGGGATGGTGCGGGATGTCCTGTGCTGTGATGCGCTGGCGGATAAAGCCGTTGATTTTGCGGCTCGATATGGCGCGCAGGCCACAAGCTTGGATGAAGTGTTAAGCGTTGCGGACTATGTCGTTCTGGCCGTGAAGCCTCAGCAAAGCATCGATGTTTTGAAACGGATGGCGGCGAGTCGCCGGCGGACGGGGCAGAAGCTTATATCGCTGGCGGCAGGGTTGTCCTGTGCCACCATAGAACAGATATTGGGTTCGGTACCGGTGGTAAGGGTGATGCCTAATACGCCCGCCTTGAAGGGCAAGGGCATGGCCGGGATATGTGCCGGCCATTACGCCGGCGAGGATGAGGTGCTTTTTGCCACGTCTTTACTGGATATGGTAGGTAAAACCGTAGTTATAGATGAGGCCATGATGGACGCGCTTACCGCTGTTTCGGGCAGTGGCCCTGCGTATTACTTCCTGATAGCCGAGGCCATGATAGAGGCGGCGGCGGGATTGGGGTTTGAGGCCGGAGCGGCCAGGGAACTGGTGTTGCAGGTGATGCGGGGCAGTTTGGCTATGCTGGAGGATGGAACCGACAGCCCCGCGCTGTTGCGGGAAAAAGTATCATCACCGGGAGGCACCACCCTGGCGGCCTTGCATGTGTTGGAGCACTACGATTTACGCAAAGCCATAGAGCAAGCCATAAAAGCTGCGGCTTCGCGTTCTCAAGAAATAGCGCTTGAACTCAGCGCCGATGCCGGGTCATAATTTTTGATATAGGAGACGATTATAACCGTGTATTCTTTGATCGGACTAGTCAATCTGGCTTTCGAAATATATGTTTTAATCATCGTAGTGCGTTGTGTACTGTCCTTTTTTCCCCATAATCCCCGGCAACCAATATATAAGTTTTTTTACGATATGACCGATCCCGTTTTACAACCGTTGCAGAGATACCTGCCGCCGATGGGCCCCATAGATTTTACTCCGTTGGTGGCGATACTGTTACTGATGGTGCTGCGTTCCGTGGTGGTATTTATACTGAGCGCATTTTAAACAGGAGGTTGGGCCATGATTACCGGAATCGAAATAAGGAATCAGCAATTCAAAAAATCCCTGTTTGGCTATAGGCGCAGTGCGGTTGAGGATTTCAATCAAATGGTAGCCCAGGATTTTGAGAGCCTCTACAGTCAAAATGCGGTGATGAAGGACCGGCTACAACGCCTGGAGGCTGATTTGGCTCGCTATAAGGGCATGGAAGATACCATGAATAACAGCATTATACTGGCGCAGCAGACGGCGGAGGGCATTCGCCAGAACGCCCAGAAAGAAGCGGAGTTGTTGCTGGAGGATTATAAACGCGGCGTTGCCGGGATGATGCAGAATTATCAGGAGATGCTCAGGCATTTGAACCGCATCAGCGTAGAGCTGAAAAGCCAGCTGCAGAGCGAACTGGACCTCATCGAAAAGAATACCCGCCGCACGGAGGAATTGCAGGATTTTTTCTACAGCCGGGAATTAAAGTCCATCCTGGAGGGGCTGGAAAAGATCGAGGAGATACCTTATGTCACTGAACATAAGTGAGTATGGCGGCGGGGTGCGTTTCAGCGTCAGGGTGCAGCCCCGCGCTTCACAGAGCTGCGCCTGCGGTGTGCAGGGGGAGTCCCTTAAAATTAAACTCACCGCCCCGCCCGTGGATGGCGCCGCCAATAGCGCTCTGATAGCCTTCCTGGCGGAAACGTTGCATATTGCCAAAGGCAATGTATCTATCGTGCAGGGAGAGAGCGGCAGGAATAAAGTGGTTCAAGTTAAGGGCATCACTAAGGAGCAATTTGAACAGCGGTTCAACATTAAAATATAAAGGATAGGAGCAAATTAAATGGCCGTGCAGCATAAGTGTTTTAACTGCGGCAAGCAGGCGGTAAGCCGCATTACCCGGGATTTTATCGCTGAGGGCAACAAGAAGAGCGTGGTTATATTTTGTTGTTCTGACGAATGCAAGGAGCAAATCGACGACTTTGTGGAGTACAACAATAAGAATTACCGCTCATTTATTTGGGTGGGTTCGTTTTGCTTATTGTTGTTGCTGGCCAGTTATATTCTGTGCCGCATAAACCCATCTTTTCTGGGTATGGTATACGTTGCCATCATTTTATTCGGCGTCACCTTCCTGCGCTATCCTTTTGCCACCTGGAAAGTGTACCGCTTGATGGGTCTTAAACGCCTACAGCAGGTAATTCGCATCGTGGCGGTCATCGTTATAGCATTAGGCCTGTACGGTATTTTCCGTACGTATATGTTGTAGCGGAGGAGACAGCGCTCTATGCCTAAATCTGCCGCCTCCCGGCCCGCAGCGCGGGAAATCAGGAAGGCCAACGCCATTATCGATATTCTGGAACGGGCATATCCCGACGCGCGGCCCATGCTGGATTATCGTTCCCCCTTTGAGTGCCTGACCGCCGTTATCCTTTCTGCGCAAACTACCGACGAACAAGTGAACCGCATAACCCCCCAATTATTTGCGCGTTTCCCGGATGCGGATTCGATGGCCGACGCGGCGCGGGATGAAGTGGAGGATTTAATTCGCAGCGTAGGCCTTTATCGCAGCAAGGCCAAGAATTTGCAGGCTATGGCCACGATGCTCCGCGAAGAATTTGGCTCCCGGGTGCCGCAGGATTTTACCGCTTTAAACTCCTTGCCGGGTGTGGGGCGCAAGACCGCCAATGTGGTTCAGGCAGCCGCCTGGGGCATTCCCGGCTTTGGCGTGGATACCCATGTCGCCCGCTTGTGCAGGCGGATGGGATTGATCGACAGTAAAAACCCCGAGCATATAGAAAAATATATGAAAAGCGTTTTGCCGCCGGAGCGTTGGATAATCGCGCATCATGCGCTCATTTTCCATGGACGCAGGGTGTGTTTGGCCAAGAAACCGGGCTGTGATGACTGCGCGGTCAGTGAATTATGTGACCGCAAGCTTTAAAACGGTGATTTTGCTTGCTTCTAAAAAAAACCTGTGCTAAAATAATTCAGTTTTATTTTTAATATTTAATAAACGATGAAGGAAAGAGTACATCAGAAAACCGCTGCTTAGAGAGTCCGGGCGGGTGGGAACCGGATAGTGGCTCTGTATGGAAAATCACTCCGGAGTTTCAAGCGTGGCCGGCGTTAACGGTTTTGAGCGGTCCGTTTTTAAAGCGGATTATTAGGGTGGTACCGCGGA
>JAUNBV010000103.1 GCA_030526885.1 Syntrophomonadaceae bacterium | reverse complement strand
GTGCCGGCGGTCACAGGAGACCCTAAGGCATGGGTGGCTCCGACCGACCCGGCGACCACCGCCAGCGTCGCTCCGGCCGAACCGTTCCACGCCGCCGATGAAGCTCCGGCTCAAGCGCCCGCCGCCACCGGATTTACCGTACCCTGGATCATTATCCTCTTTATTGTGTGGCTGGCCGGAGCGCTGGGGCTTGCTGCCTGGGATTTGCGCGGCCATGCGCTATTTGTCCAAGAAATCGTCCGCCGCCGCACGGCGGTGGACGACCCCGCGATTATAAAGCTGCTGCGCGAATGTGAGCAGACCGTCGGTATTACGCGGGCGGTTTCGCTGTGGCGGCATCCCGAGCTGAGCGTGCCTATCCTTATGGGCGCACTCAGGCCCGGCATTATACTGCCTTCCTATGAGTTGGATGCGGAACAATTGCGCTTTGTGTTGCTGCACGAGCTTACCCATTATCGTCACTGCGATAATGTCATCAAATGGCTGCTCAACGCCGCGGTGTGGATGCATTGGTTCAATCCTCTGGTGCATCTGATGCGGCGGGAGATGGAGAAAGCCAGCGAGCTTGCGTGTGACGAAGCCATGTGCCGGAGCTTTTCCTGGACGGATAAGCAGGATTATGCCATCACTCTGCTATCCCTGATGAAAAGGAGCGTGGGCGCGCCGTCGGTGCTGGCCGCCTCCATCGCCAACGACAAACGGTCTTTACAGCATCGCCTCAACAGTGTGCTGCGGGAACGCCGCCGCACCCCGCTCACGGTGGCGCTCACCGCCGGGCTAAGCGTACTTTTGCTGTGCTTGGCCCTGGTGCTGGGCTGCGTGCGTACGGTGGTAACGGAGGACCCCGCCCCGCCGGCCACCGCCAATGAACCGCAGGTGATGTACGCCTCTCCCCGAGTGCCTGCCCACATAGTCATTGACGCCGCCCATGGGGGCAGCGATTATGGCGCGCTGTATGCTTTATCCGCTGTGAATCCGGAAGCGCAGCCCATTTACGAAAAAGATTACACCCTGGCGATCGCCCAATCCTTACAGCAGAATTTAGAAGCAAGCGGAGCCGAGGTAACGATGACCCGTACCGCCGATGAAAACGTCACACCTGAGGAGCGGCTGGCCATAATCAACTCCGCCGGAGCCGATCTCTGTGTCTCCCTGCATTTACAGTATCATACGGCAGCGGATGAAAACGGCTCATTTTCCTGCTACAACGGGATAGCGCTGCCCAAGCGTTTTCAAAAAAACCCCGCCGAAGCTGCGGAGCTATTGCAGGCGGAGATGGTAAGGTCTTTGTCTACCCGGGATAATGAGGTTAGTGACTATATGGATGACGTTGTGTTTGAGCAGGCCAATATTCCGTTATTCTATTCCGTTCCGGCCATCATCGGCAGTGAGGAGGATATGGAACTGATAGGGCAGACCAGAAGATTTGTCGATACCGCGGCAGGCTCCTTGTATATAGGGCTGATAAGGATCTCCCAGGTCGCGCCGGTCACGATCCAGGACTTTGCCGCGCAGTGGTCAAATGCTTTTCACTCGCGGGATGCCAACGCCATCCACAGCCTGTGCGCCGATGAACAGCTATACCTTACCCTGGGCCACATCACCGACAACGGAGAGTATGTAATGGGTTTGTCCAGCCCCTGGCCCTGGTACAATGATCATGTAATGGTTATAAACGATGACAATAGATTTGACGTGTATTACTATTATCGCACCTCGGTACCAGAAATTTTTGTGATGAAACAGACGGTCAAGTGTGAGGCAATAAACGGCGTTCCGCTCGCCACGGACGTCACGGAGCAAAGTTTCGACGCCGTGGGCTCGCTGGCGGAGTTTGAACAAGCCTATGGTTACGGTATCCCCGACTATACGAGCTATGCCGAAGCCGCCGGCCTGCGGGTGGGCGAAGCCAACCAGGAGATATACGAAATCTTTTGCGACCCGGTTAACTCCGCGATGTGGCAACTAAACATACAAAAAGCCGCCGCCGAAATGCAAACCACGGAAACCGGCGGCACCGTAACCTTTTCCTGGCCCGACGGCAGCGCCACAGTGCATCTCACCGTATATCCCAACGGCGTATGGATTGTGAATGGCACTGACATCCTGGGAGCATTGTAAGCGGGTTTCGTTTTTACAAAAATCTTTGCTGCGGAGCGCGCCCTGGCGTGGGCACAAAAGGGTTTTAGCCAACATAAGACGGCAAGCTGGCCATCGGCCTGGGGCTTAAAAAACCTGAGGCCTTGACCGGAATAAACCCAGCGACCGACAGGCTGATGGCCGTGCAGTCGCTGGGCGCGTGTTGGCGGTTCATGTTATTTTGAGCCGGAGGCTAAATTATGATACAGATCAGCCCGCCGCTGCCTTCGTTGACTATGCGCTGCAGGGTGTCCTGCAATTTAAGCTGTGCGTTCTCCGGCATGCGGTGCAGTTTGTTCTGGATGCCCTCGCGCACCAGATCGTGCAGGGATTTGCCGAATATATTGGACTGCCAAATCTTGGTCGGGTCTTCTTCAAATTCCTCCAGCATGTAGCGCACCAGTTCCTCGCATTGCTTTTCGGTGCCGATGATAGGGGTGATTTCGGTGGTTATATCGGCCCGGATGATGTGCAGGGAAGGGGCTTTGGCTCTGAGTCTCACGCCGAAGCGGCTGCCCTGCCGAATGAGTTCCGGTTCCTCCAGAATCATTTCTTCCAAACGCGGGGTAACTACTCCGTAGCCGCTGGCCAGCACCTCGGCCATGGCCGGCGCCACCTTGTCGTATTCCCGTTTAGCGGTGCTCAGGTCCTGGAGTATCTTTACGATGTCCTCCGGCCCTTGGACGGGAATGCCGCTCAGCTCGCTCAGGGTTTCATAAAACAGCTCATCGGGCACTTCCACGGTAATGTTGGCCACACCGGTACCCAGATCTATTTCTTCCATTTTTACGTCGCTGACGTTTACGATATCGAACAGCTTTTCTACCGCCGGCTTGATGTCACGTACCTTGGTTATCTCGCTCAACACCTCCCGGATGCCATCCTCCAGGTCGGCGCGCAGGGGAAAACTCTCATTCAGTGCCTCTACCCAGTCGGGCAGCTTGATATTTACTTCCTGCACCGGGAATTCGTACAGCGCTTCTTCCAGCAGGCCAAATATCTGCTCCTGGGTCATGTTGCTGGCATTGATCGGCAGTACCGCCATGCCGTATTTTTCGCTCAGCTCCTCGGCCAATTCCGTCGTTTCGCTGCAGTAGGGATCGATAGAGTTCAGCAAGATAATAAAGGGACGGTGCAGTTCCTTTAATTCCGCTATCACCCGCTCCTCGGCTTCGACGTAGTTTTCCCTTGGGATGTCGCTGATGCTGCCGTCGGTAGTCATTACCACGCCAATGGTGGAATGCTCCGCGATAACCTTGCGGGTACCGATTTCGGCCGCTTCCTCAAAGGGGACCTCATAGTCAAACCAGGGAGTTTTCACCATCCGCGGCTCTTCGTCTTCCTCATAGCCCAGCGCTCCGTCCACCGTGTAGCCCACACAGTCCACCAGCCGTACTTTTAGGGAAAGGCCGTTAGTGGTGGTGACTTCCACGGCTTCGTTGGGCACGAATTTGGGCTCGGTGGTCATGACGGTGCGGCCGGCACCGCTCTGGGGCAACTCATCCTTGGTACGCTCCCGCTGATAGATGTCCTCGATTCCCGGCAGCACCATGATCTCCATAAAGCGTTTGATAAAGGTAGATTTTCCGGTACGCACCGGACCCACCACTCCCAAGTAAATGTCTCCGCCGGTTCTTTCCGCGATGTCGTTCAATATGTTTTTGCCTTCCACTTCGCTACTCCCTCCCTTATATACCGTCGGCGCCAAGCATGGTCCAGCGCGTTGTACGTGCTAACGGTACAAATATATGGGGCGGGCTGTGTGGATATGACCATTTTTTTAAGGAGTGGGTTGGGGGTGGGTTCTTTTCTAAGGCACCGGCTTTCGGCTTGTTTACGTGTCCCGGCAATTATCGTCCGGCGACTGCAGCGCCGATCCCCTGAATTCCTCTTCGGTCTCGTGGCGTCGCTGGCGGGTCATCAGGCGCATTAGTTCCTCTCCGGGGGCGGCTCCCTGCCATATGATGCGGTAACAGGCGGAGGTGATAGGCATTTCCACGTTGGATTGCTGTGCCAGCTCGTAGACGGCCTGCACGGTGGTGACGCCCTCAACTACCATGCCGATCTGCGCCTGGGTGTCCTTGAGGCTCAGGCCGGAGCCTAAAAGCTCTCCGGCGCGGCGGTTGCGGGAATGGCGGCTGCCACAGGTCACGATCAGGTCACCCATGCCGGACAAGCCCGCAAAAGTCGCGGCCGCCCCGCCCATATGTTCACCGAGGCGTGTGATCTCAGCCAATCCGCGGGTCATCAGGGCGGCCACGGTATTGTCGCCGTAACCCAGTCCATAGGCCATGCCCGCCGCCAGCGCGATGACATTTTTCAGCGCTCCTCCCAGTTCCACTCCGGCTGTGTCGGCATTGGTATAGACGCGCAGAGCATCGGTCATGAAACAATCCTGCACATAGCAGGCGGTATCCTGAAGCTGCGCCGCCACCGTGACCGCGGTGGGCAGGGCGCGCCCCACCTCCTCGGCGTGGGAAGGGCCCGACAGCACGGCATAGCGTTCCATGCTCGCCTCCCCCAATACCTCACGGCAAACCTGGGATAACCTCATATGGGTGCCCATTTCCAGGCCCTTGGCGGTATTGACCACATACATGCTGCGCCGCCAGTAGGGGCGTACCTGCTCGAGCACCTGCCGCTGGGCCTGTGCCGGCACGGACAGCACCAACAATTTACAGCCGTTTACCGCCGCCGCCAGTTCCTGACTGGGAAAAATATTGTTGCCCAGCTTTACGCCGGGCAGATAGCGTTTATTCTCGCGCTGATGCCGGATGTCGCGGATACCGTCCTCTGGCCGTCCCCACAACACCACCTGATCCATATTGTGCGCCAGCACCACGGAAAGCGCGGTTCCCCAACTGCCGGCTCCCAAAACGCAAGCCTTGCTCATATTTGCCGCTCCTTTTCCTTTTTCTCCAAAATGTGCCCCTCGGTACCGTTGCGCAATCGCTTGATATTCTCCCGGTGCCGGAAGGTCACTATAATAGCCAGTGCGATACTCATCCATACATACTGTAAAGGATAGTTGAACACCAGCGCCATCACCGGCAACATCACCGCGATGATAATAGAAGCCAGCGATACGAAGCGGCTCACCAATACCACGAGCACGAACAGCACCACCAGCGGCGCACAGCCCAGGGGCATCAGGAATACGGCGACTCCGGCGGCGGTAGCCATCCCCTTGCCGCCCTTGAAGCGCAGGAACGGGCTGTAGCAATGCCCCAGCACCACCGCGATACCGCACAACGCCACCAGGGTCAGGTCCCCCTGATTACAGGCCAGCGCTACGGCCAGAACGCCTTTACCGGCGTCGCACAGCAGGGTCAGGATGGCGGGAATAACGCCCACTACCCGCAATACATTGGTCGCGCCCACGTTGCCGCTGCCCAGAGTACGAATATCGATGCGCGTCCACATCCAGCTAATTATATAGGCAAAGGGGATGGAACCCAGCAAAAAAGCGTTGAACAATAATATGTATGATGACAAATTAATTTCACTCCTTTTTCTAAAGGGTTATAGCTCTTTTTCCTGCCTTTCCCGCACAAAGATGCGGAGCGGTGAGCCTTCAAAGCCAAAATTTTTGCGCAGGGTGTTTTCCAGATAGCGCTGATAGGAAAAATGCACCCCTTCCGGGTGGTTGGAAAAGAATACAAACGTGGGGGGCGCTACCGCCACCTGGGTGGCGTAATAAATCTTGGTCTTGCGCGGGCCTCCCCCCGGCAGGGGATTTAAGAGCATGGCTTCGGTGATGACGCGGTTCAACTCGGCCGTAGTCACCCGCTGATGGTGCTGTTCGTCCACAAAATTGACCATCTCAATGGTTTTGAAAATGCGCTGGCGGGTCACGGCCGATATGTACAGGATAGGCGAATAAGCTAAAAATTTCAGCTCCTGGCGAATGGTTTTATCGAACTCATTCATGGTGCGCCCGTCTTTTTCGATCAAATCCCATTTGTTCACCACCAGAACATTGGCCTTACCCAGGTCATGGGCATAACCGGCCACCCGTTTATCCTGCTCGTTGACGCCCTCGGTGGCGTCAAGCATGATCAGCACCACATCGGCGCGCTCCATGCTCTTTAAGGAACGGATGACGCTGTAGCGCTCCGTGCTCTCCTTGACCCGCGATCTGCGGCGGATACCGGCGGTGTCGATTAGGGTGTACTTTTGCTCCCCGAAGCTGAAGGGAGTATCGATGGAATCGCGGGTGGTGCCGGGAATGTTGCTGACGATGACCCGCTCTTCCCCCAGCAGCGCGTTTACCAGCGAGGACTTGCCGACATTGGGGCGTCCGGCGATAGCGATTTTGATGCGCTCCGGGTCCTCGGCGTATTCATGCACAGGGGCAAAATGCTCTATCACCGCGTCCAGCAACGTATTGGTGTTCATGCCGTGCATGGAAGAGACTGGGATGGGCTCGCCCAACCCCAGATTATAGAACTCGTAATAATCCAGCTGTCGGGCAAAATCTTCCACCTTATTGGCCACCAGCACCACCGGCTTTTGACTGCGGCGCAGCAAATCCGCCACTTGCTCGTCCTCGGGAGTGATGCCGGTCTGCGCGTCCACCATAAAAATGATAACATCGGCTTCCTCGATGGCGATTTCCGCCTGCATACGGATTTCGTCGGCCAGGATATCGCCCTGATCAAAGCGGATGCCTCCGGTATCGATGATGATAAAATCGCGCCCCGCCCAGTCGGTAAAATCATACAGGCGGTCGCGGGTGACCCCCGGAATATCCTCCACGATAGCGC
>JAUNBV010000102.1 GCA_030526885.1 Syntrophomonadaceae bacterium | reverse complement strand
GCAACATAAGGACCCGCGTGCGAAGGAGATCATGCAGCAAACCATTGATTTCTTTGAAAACAAAGGACTGGCCGCCATCAAGGCGGAGGACAAGGAATTTGCCTGGTATCAGGATTGGGAGGATTTTGTGTTTAAATCCGGCATTTTCTCCGATCTGCTCACTCCCGCCGGCTACGGCGAAAACGCGCGCTGGGATATGTGGCGGGTGAGCGAATTCAACGAGGTCTCCGGTTTTTATGCCCTGCACTACCAGTACATGTATCAGGTGACCATTCTGGGTCTGGGCCCCATTTTATTAAGCGATAACGAACCGGTAAAGCAGAAGGCGATGAAGCTGCTCAAGGAGGATGGCGCGCTGTTTGCTTTCGGCCTGTCCGAGCAGGCACACGGCAACGACATCTACTCCGACGAGATGACCCTGTACCCTAACGGCGACGGCACCTACCGCGCCAGGGGCAGCAAGTATTACATCGGCAACGGCAACAAGGCCGCCATGGTGTCCGTATTCGGCAAATTTGCCGACACCGGCGAATACGTTTTCTTCGTGGTCAATACCCAGCATCCCAATTATGAGTTGGTAAAGAAAATCAACACCCAGGGCGCGCACTGTGCTTATGTTTCCGCCTTCAACCTGAACGACTACCCCATCACCGACGCCGATATCCTGTCGCGCGGGCCCAAAGCCTGGGACAGCGCCCTGAACACGGTCAACATCGGCAAATGCATGGTGGGCTGGGCTTCCATCGGCGGGGCTACCCATGCGCTGTATGAATCCATCAACCACACCTGCAACCGTGAACTCTATGGCAAGCCGGTGTATAACTTTGCCCATGTGCGGCGGCTGTTTACCGAATCATGGCTGCGGCTGACGGCGATGAAGCTGTACGCCCTGCGCTGCATGGACTACTTCCGCTCGGCCTCGGATGATGACCGCCGCTACCTGATGTATAACGCCATTTTGAAAATGAAGGTATGCGTACAGGGCGACAAAATATCGCAGATGCTGCTCGATATCGTAGGCGCGCGCGGCATGGAGCAGGATTGCTTTATGGAAATGTTTATCCGCGACGCCGGCATGATGCCTCGTCTGGAAGGCACCACCCATGTGAACATGGCTTTGGTCAATAAATTCTTCCAGCCCTACTTCTTTGACCCGGCCGACCTGCCCATCATTCCGAAGCGTGACGACATGGCCGATGACGCCTATCTGTTCAAGCAAAAGGCCGGCCAGCTAAAATCCGTAAAATTCGGGGATTACAGCCTGTGCTACGAAGGCATGCAACAGGCCAACGTGCTGCGCTTCCGCGAACTGGTGGAACTGCTGAAAAGCTTCCTGACCACCTGTCCGCCCTCGCCCGAACAGGCTAAAAACGTCGATTACATGATAGCGCTGGGCGAGCTTTTGGCCATGTGCGCCTATGCCCAGCTCAATCTGGAAAACATCAAAATATACCACATCGAAGACGACGTGGTGGAGGAGATATTCGCGTGCCTGATTCGGGATTTCGCCAACTATGCTCTCACCCTGCGCTCCACCTTCGTACAGAGCGAAGCCCAAAACGAGATGTTGAGCAAAATGATTATCGACCCCATTCAGGACCCCGAGCGCTTCGAGCGCCTGTGGGAGACCAAGGTGCTGGCCCTGAAAGACCAATATGAAATGAATCAATAATCACGGAGGTGTAAAGCTTATGGATCAGCAAATAAGAGCGGCGGCAGCGCTGATAAAGGCTTCACACAATACGGTGGTGGTGACCGGCGCGGGCATTAGCACCGAGGCCGGTATACCCGATTTTCGCGGGGCTAACGGTATTTACAGAAAAATCGGGGAAGATAAAGCCATGTCGGTCATCAATATCGGCTTTTTCAATCGCGACCCGGCAACGTTTTATGATTTTTACCGCGAATACTTTTCTTTCCCCGATATCAAACCCGCCAAAGCGCATTATATCCTGGCGGAGATGGAAAAACAGGGCCGGATAAAAGCCATCGTGACGCAAAACGTGGACAATCTGCACCAATTGGCGGGCAGCCGCCGGGTAATCGCGGTACACGGCAGCGGCGGACAGTTTGAATGTCAGGAGCGCCTGTGCCGTGAAGTAGTGCCCGCGGAACAGGTAGACCTTTTTAACGGCGATCCGGTACCGCTATGCCCGGTGTGCGGCGGGGTGTTGAAACCGGATGTGGTCCTTTTCGGAGAGAGCATCAAGGATTACGGGCCGGCCCTGGACACCATTTTGAAGGCCAAGCTCATAATCGTCATCGGTTCCTCCCTCACCGTGCATCCGCTGGCGGGCTTCGTGGCCAGCTTCAACAGTTTCACCCAGGACCTGATGATAATCAATAAGGGCCGCACCGCGCTGGACCATGCCGCCCAACTGAAGATCGACGTGGACAACACCGGGGAACTGCTGGAAAAAATTAACGCCGCCATCGACCGTATGTAACAAAGTATTAATCGTCACCCCAGCTGCGCAGCGCCGTAACGGACGCCGCGCAGCCTTTTTTTGTTGTGGCGGGGGCTTGGGGGGCAATTTGGGGACGTCCTTGCGGCGTTTGCGCCCGCCCCGTTCTCCCCCTGGGCAGACTGCTTGACATGTTTCGAGCAAGTGCTTTATAATGATACCATCATAGTCAAGTATTTGAATATGAAAAGAATTGTGCCTCACAGGCGGCGGGGAAAAGCGGAAAGGATGATACGGATGGGCGATACATACGAAAAGTACGGCTTTGATTACACGCGGACGGTAATGCATACCCTGAATATCGACATTTCGGAGTTTACTAAAGATCGGGTAGTGGCTACCATGCCGGTGACGCCCAAGGTGTTCCAGCCTTACGGCATCATGCACGGCGGAGTTTCGCTGGTGCTGGCTGAAACCGTGGCCTCCTGCGGCAGCTACCTGCATCTGGACCCTGAAAAGCAATACGCGGTGGGGCTGGAAATCAACGCCAACCACATCCGTAGCGTAAACAGCGGCACCGTAACCGCCATCGGGGTGCCCATCCATTCGGGCCGTTCCAGTCTGGTATGGGACATAAAGATTTATGACGAAAAGGAGCGCCTAATCTGCGTCTCCCGCTGCACCATGATGGTGCTCAATTTGCCGTAATGCCCTAAGCGAGGCCATTCTCGCTCCGAGACCGAAATATATTTTATCCCGCTCTTGTTACTCATTATCCCCCTCGCCCGACAAACTCAGCGCTGGGCGCCTTCCTCCGCCGTGACCGCCCGCAAGTCCCCCTTGATACACAGTGCCAAAAGTGCGATTGCCGCAACTGCGGCGGCCCAGTAATAGGGCAAGGGCAGGGCCACGTCCAGCAGTATGCCGCCCACACAGGGTCCGATGACGCGGCCCAGGCTTTCAAAGCTCTGCAGGGTACCCATGGTCTGGCCCTGCTCCATGGTGGTGCGCCGTGAAGCCGCGGCATTGAGCGAAGGCCGAACCAGCGCGATGCCCAAGGCATAGATGCCCATAAAGATGATTAGCTGCAGAAAGCCGGTGGCATGGGTATAGAGCAGGAAGGCCAACACAATAAACGCCAGTCCCACGCCTATCACCTTTTCCTCCCGCCAACGGGCCAGCAACGGGCCGATAAGCATCATCTGCGCCAGCGCGGATACCAGCCCCGCCACGGTGAAAGCCCAGCCGATGCGCACCGAGTCTATATCCAGCAGCCCTTTGGCATAAAGGGCGAATACCCCCTGATGGGTAGTCTCCGAGGTGGAGGCCAGGAACATTACCACCAGAAACAGCGCGATAGGCGTTCTTAATCCCCTCAGGAACAAGGTTTGCTGTTTCTTGAGCTTGGGGCTGCGCCGCTCCGCCGGCAACGGTTCCTCCAAAAAGAAAATGACCGCAATGGCATTGGCCAGCGCCAGCAACCCCGCCACCAAAAACGGAAATCCCAGCGAAACACTGGAGAGGAGCCCGCCCAGCGCCGGGCCGAATATCATGCCCATGCCGATGGAAGCTCCGGCCAGCCCCATAGCGCGCCCGCGGTCCTCCTCGCTGCTGAGATCCGCCATGCTGGCCATGGCGGTGGGCAGCGCGGCACAGGCCAATACCCCGCCCAGCGCGCGGGCAATAAACAGCATAACCAGCGAGTCGGCAAAAGCGAACCAAATGAAGGTTATGGCATAACCCAGCAGACCCAGAATAATAATCGGCTTGCGCCCCACCCGATCCGACAGGGCGCCCCACCAGGGCGAAAAAATAAGCTGGCACAGCGCATACACCGCCATCAGCAGCCCCACCTGAAAAGCCGATGCATCAAAAGCATCGGCATAGTAAGGCAATATCGGCATAATTATGGAAAAGCCCATCCCGGCCAGGAATATGCAAACGGCAACCGTCACCGTACGGCGGTTTAAAACCTCTTTCATTGTTTAACCCCTCTGCGGCGCCGATTTTTGCTCCTTGATTTCACGCCTTCGACCATTGTACACGTTTCCGACCCGCCAGTCAAATTTTGCCCCGGCGCAATGCTCCATCACTCTCCCGCCGAGGGATGGCGGGATATATGGCCTAAAAAAGCGGCCCTGCCAAAGCAGGGCCTGCGATATTCGCTTTTTACTTTTTTAATAACCGCTGTTACGGCGAGCCTGGAAACAATCCCGGCAATAAACCGGACGATCGCCGGTGGGCTCAAAAGGAACCGTGGTTTCCTGTCCGCAGGATGCGCAAACCGTGGGGAACATTCTGCGTTCGCCGCCGCCGTAGCCGCCACCGCGCTGCTGTTTGCGGGCTCTTCTGCAGTCGGGGCAACGCCCGGGTTCGTTTTCAAAACCCTTTTCCGCGTAGAACTCTTGCTCGGACACCGAAAATACGAATTCCGTGCCACAGTCTTTACACACCAGATACTTGTCTTCCATTTGATAAATCTCCCTTCTGGTAAATATGATTCGCTTGGACTCTTCCCTCCCAAAAAGGAGACTACCAAGAACTAAGCAAGCCCTATTATAACACCGATTTTGCGTTTGTCAAAGAAATTTTTATTTTTTTTTAGTTTATTCTGAACGTATTTCTCCCATGGGAGCTGGCCGCCGGGACAAATACCGATGCCGACGGGGAACAGGAGGGCGGCCCAATATATCATTCTATGCCCCTTGGGATGGCTTTATGCCCGCATAATAGAAGCTCTCGCGCCGGAATATGGCGGCGGCCATCAGGATGAGCGCGATGCCGGAGCCTATCATGATCCAGCGCAGCGGCACCGCATCTGCCAGCGGGCCAAATACCACCATGCCGATGGGTAAACAGCCGCTGTACATGGCGCTGAGAAAGCCAAACACGCGCCCCTGCATGTCAGGCTCGGATTGCTCCTGCACCAGCGTGGTGGTGGCGGTCTGTACCATCGTCAGGGCGATGCCATAGGTGAGCATGAGTAGGAGATAAATAATGAAGCTGTGCACCGCGCCCATTCCGACCGCCAACATACCAAACGCCGCCATGCCCACAAACAGGGTTTTGACCCGGTTGGAAAAGCCGCCCCAGATGCCGATCAGCAATCCGCCGGCGGCCATTCCCGCAAAGCCCACCACTTCGACAATAGTCAGATATAAATAGCTGTCGCCGTAAGTCCGGCTGACAAAGAGCGTGGCCAGAAATCCCGCGGGCACACACAAAAAGATGAACCCGCCATAGATTATAAGGAGTTTGGAGAGAAAAGGGTGGGAAAACGCATACTTCACGCCCACCTTTAATTCGGCCAGCATGGTGGCGGGCGCCCCATTCCCGCTATGGGCCAACCGGGGTATCATGATACAGGAGAGCAGCCCCACACCCACCGCCGCCGTGGCCACATCGATATAAAGGGTGCTCTGCAGCGTTCCAAAGGTGAGGATGGCGCCTGCCGCCGCGGGAGCCGCGAACTGCACCGCGGCTTGGATGGTGGCATTTATCCCGTTGAAACGCATGAGGTGCTCCGGCGGAACGATTTGTGGGATTACCGCGTTCACCGCCGGCAACTGTACCCCGGTGCCGAGCGAGCGGATGACCGACACCGCGAGCAAGGCGATCAGTAAAGCGGCGTCTTGCCCCAACCGTGGAATCGACAGGGCCAGAGCCAGGGTCGATGCCGCGATGACAGCATCCGCCAGTATTATGAGCCGCTTGCGCGGATACCTGTCCGCCCACACCCCCGCTAAAAATGATATGAGAAACTGCGGTACAAACGCGCAAATGGTCAGCGCCGACACCCATATGCCGGACGAGGTCTTGAGGATTACGAACCACATCAGGGCAAACTGCACCAAAGACGAGCCAAACAGGGTAACGCCCTGGCTTATAAGAAACAGGACGGTCTTTTGCTTCCATGACATGCCGCTTAACAACACCGATTAAACTCCTCCTCAAATAAAAATGGGGATGGCAGGCTGCTTATCCGCCATCCCCCAATCAGGTTGAGCCGGCTTCACTTGATGGCTACAAGCTCGATGTATCCCCTAGCTCCTCTGGGTTCAAGCTGTATGCGCGGGTTTTCCATATCCCAGGCATAGCCGATAACCGATGGGTCATACTTTTTGATGGCGTCCCATACCTGTTGTATCGCCTTATCATAATCCTCCTCGGCAAACGGTTCGCCCTGGAACATCAGGTATTTTGCCGGGGGAAGCTCGATTACGTCAAAACCGTCGGGAATGATGCCATCATAATCCGCCGCCATCTCCACGCCCTGAACATATTTCGAGGTGCCGGGCGCGATATACTTATCCGGCAGCCACAGACATACCGGTTCGCCGCTGATAGACCTCATGCTGGTAAGCAGGCCCCAAACGTCGCAGCCCACTTCCTCACAATAGGTCAAATAATCATCCGCATTAATCCCCCGCTTGATGAGGACTTTGCGCTGGGGTTTTTCGATCATCTGCACAAAAACCGTTTTTACATTTTCCATGGTTAGGCCCTCCTTTGTCAATGCTTTAAATTTGACGCCATAAGGCGTGAACAAATACAACGGAACGGGATGGGTGGCATATTCACGGGGATTATAACCGAATTCCCG
>JAUNBV010000101.1 GCA_030526885.1 Syntrophomonadaceae bacterium | reverse complement strand
GCAGGCGGAGCGCGGAAATGACCTACACCCGGAGGGTGCAGGGGTCAGGGATTAGTGCGCGCGCTTCGCGCCAGTTTGCTGCCTCGTATAGGGACGGGCTGCGGCGAGGCCATCTTTGCTCCGCGGTAGGTTTCACAGCTCTACTGCGCCCTAAAGGGCTTGTATCGCTGGAAACCCTCGCGTGGGACACGCCGCAGCTCCCCTGCGCCCTGGCGGGCTTGTTTCGCTGGGCCGTGTCCGCAAAAGGCCCCGGCGCGCTGTATAAGCGGGCCGGGGCGGGTGGTGGTGTCTAAAAGCTCTAGTACAGGGATTGCAGTTCGTTTTGGCGGATGTTGATGACTGCGGGCTGGCCACCTGTTTCGCCGGCGGTGACGTTGATGGTAATCTCCAGCGAGCGGGTCTCCTTATCCCGCAGCCAATTCACTAAATCATCCGGCAGGAATACTTTATACACAGAATAGGACGTGGCGGCATCGTTGAGCACATTGCTCTGCAGCTTATAATACTTGTCCCCGTTTGGCTTGGTTGTGATATCAACCGGGGCACCCGTCTTGTTATTATATAATTGCGGTTCTAACGGGGCGCCCGTCTCTTGAAGAACCGTGCCCTCGCGCTGGCGACAGGTGAAGGTGACCGCATATTCCGTGCGTTTGACGCCGTCGGTAATCTGGAAGAAGAAAGCCGCCGCGTCATTGGGGGTAGTCGTGCCGAGTACACCCTCGGTGGGATCCTGCAAGAATTTTTCCTTGCCGACAAGGGCCGGATCGACAGGGTCGCCGCCTTCATACTTCTCGCCGTAGCGGGTGAAATACAGGTTTTTATCCTCCAGCTCCTCCAATTCCTCGGGAGGATTGTTATCAAGATTGCTCGGCGCGGGGTCCAGCAGCATTATCTCCGGCTCCGCCAATTCGGGGCGGTAGGCGGCGAGGATAGTGTTGACGAACAGCTTCGCTTCCGTGACGTATTTACCATCAATGGTGTAGTTACCACCATTATCCTTCTTGCCCTCATAGTTTTGGCGCGCGGCGTCGTGCCCCATCCCGGTGTAGGTGATATTGTCCTTGGTGTAGATGTAATAGGCGTTGCGCACATCATTGGGAACGTCCTTATAATAGGAGGCCCCATTCTCATAGTGGGGGTTATTGGGATCGTGGGCCAGGCAATACCACACGATGGCATCATCGGCGGCGGTATTGAGCTGGTAATACTGCTCATGGGTGTTGCCCACGGTGAGATAAGGGCTGGCGCCATATTCACCGCCTCCAAAAACACTCGTATTCAAGTCGTAGGGATAAGTGGTTATCTGCCCCTTATTGACCTGCGATATAGAGTGGGTCTCGTTATAGTTCTGATACAGACGGTAGGGCGAGTATTTGAAAAAGTTTAGATCCGTTTCGCCGCTGCTCCAGTGCAGCACTTTACTGGATGCATCCGCATTGCGATACACGTTATTGGTATAACCGACGACGGGGTTTGTGCGTGGGGCACGGCCGGCTATGTTATCAGTGTTGTTATGGATGAGGGCATAGTTGGTAAAGCCCTGTATTTCCTCCTTCTTGTTCCCCTTCGCGTCACTGTCATGCGGCTTGGAGTTGTCGGCTTCGCCGCTGACTGCGTAGCGGTCCAGGCCCACCGCATCGCGGATTTTGGTATTGAACCAGTAGCCCCAATAGGTGAGGCCCACGCTGTCGCCGATGCCCAGCAGGGTAGGCCTATTCAGCGTGGCATAGCTTAAACTACTCGCTAAACCTGGGTTGCCGTATCTCACCACATAGGCGCCCTTGGCCACATTGATGGGTGAAGTGGTATCATGGCTGAACAGCACCGCCCGTTTATAGCCCTCGCGCTCCGTGCCGTCGCTGTTCAGGTTGTTGATATACCACTGAATGGCTTCGGCGCTCTCCTCGTCCACCCCCTCATAGGTATCGCCAAAGCCGAGGATGAGCATATTAAATGTATCGAGATATCCGTATATGCCTTCCGCGTTACCATACATCGTCTTCAGGAAGGTGGTCTCCACGGTGGTGATATTCACCGTATAGTCTTCTTTTATTTGCGGGTGGTTGAACAGGTCCTGATAGATAAACCCATAAGTGCCCGGATAAGTTATCTCTTTATGCGGATATGGCGCGGCTGAATCCACTGGCTCACCGGGGGCATCGTCGGACTCATCACCCAGATAGTAGTACTCATACTCACCGCTGTCATAACTGCCCCAGCTCCGGTAATTCTGCACCGTTCCCCGGAACAGGGTCTGGACAAAAGCCTTTGTATTAAAAGGAATGTTAGTTAGTAAATTATGCGTAGTAGTTTTATACTGCTGTCGGAACAGATCTTGCGGTTCACCTACGTCCGCTTTTAATTCGGATACATAACGGTCGTATTTTATCTGGATATCCTTGCAATAATATAATTTCTTGCCGTCGCCCATGTCCTCAAACTTATAGATATCATACTTCGTATCCAGCAATCTCCAATTATCAAAAGCTACCGCGTTATCGGTGAGAGCGGCCAACTCGTTCAATTTGTCAGGAGGGGCATATATATATAGGATGGGGGCTCCGTTTAAATCGGGTGCCAGCCTCCCCTTGAAGTCGTCCAGAGAATGAAATACCGTAGAATAATTTTCAACAGCCTCTGTTCCATCCCTTCGGTAACCATTTGCCAAACCGGCACTAGGAGCAGTACTTTTATAAAAATCTGCCTCATTCTCTCTGTCGGGTACGCTACGCAGAAAACACACGATGGGGTATTTATTCGCGTCCTGCAGGGTGGCCATAAAATTATTGGGGTCTGGCATATCCACGGCTTTTTCGGCCCAGTTTACCTTGCCGTTCACATCGCGGAACTCATGCCATTCGCTATCCCCTGCGCCCTTGGTCTCATAGAGGATGTCGTCCGCGGTGAACTTATAGGTTTGCGTGGTTCCCGCCAGTTGCTGCTCCAGATTGAGCAAAGCATTCGATGTGCCGTCCTCCATGATCTGCAGTATATTCAGTTTAATCTCTTTGGCGGGCTTGGCCCGGGTGAAACCCGTGGCGGAAGCCACGTCGTGCCGGTTGTCGTTGCTGTCCACCACCAGCTTCCAGGGGATGACGCCCACCATACTGGAGGCCAGCTTGCTTTTTATGCGGTAGACGGGGCCGGCGGTGAGCTCATAATAGCCGAATTCATCATCTGCATTGACCTTTGTCCAGTCTACTTTACTCCCGCCGGACGTTATCTCCATCTTCAGCCGCTCATTATCCGCTTCCTCCGCTTCCAGGAAGCGGCCGTCGGCATTCACGTCCACATACAGGCGGCAGTCATAGGAACCCTCGGGGTAATCATTATTGCTGATGGTAAACTCATATTCCAGATAATACGCGCCGTCCTGCCGCACAAGACCCTCCGCGCCCATCACGTACGGCGGCGGATACTTGCCATCCTCGACAAACTCTATCTTAACCTTGGAGCGGTTCCAATACCACGCCAGGCTGCCGGTGGAGGCGTTGGATTCGCTCACCGCGCTGCCCCCCATATGAGCCCCCCATATCTCGTCCAGGGCCTTATACAGCCAGGAGTTTTCATCCACCGTGGTCTTATTTATCTCCCCGCCGGAAACCAGGTTATCGCCCAGCACGATGGGATAATCGGCCGCGCTGTACGCCACCAGGGCATCACAAGCGGACTCATTGATATCGTTGCCGGAAAAGCGGAAGAGATTGGCCTGGGAGTCGGTGGTATCATTTATCACCTTTTTTTCCCCGCCGCGCAAAAGATCTTGCCAAAATGTTGATTCATAACCCCCCCCAAAGAAGGCCAAAAACTTATTCAACGTTGCATCTCCCGCCTGGCCCGGTTTGTAATAATCACGATTAGTCCGAACATCCAGCAGGCCAGCCATACTGACGTCAGAGCGGTACAGATCGCCAAAGTGGCTGTAGATACGGCCATTCATGGCGTTGTCGTTATACACGGTGGCGGTGCCGGCGGCATTGGTATTCATCCCCGAAATGTCGTCATCGATATAGATGAGGTCATACGTCTCCCGCAGGTCCTCGATGCGGCCCACGAACTCGGAGGTGGTCATAATCTGGATATCAGAAGCGGTGACCGCCGGCAGCCATCCTTTAACCTTATTAATGATAGCGTCGTGGTCAGACACCGCCGCAGGCTGCAACACCAGCACCCGGCCCTGCCCCTGGGGCACCAGGGCCGGGGCCTCAAACTCGATGATATAGCGGATGATATCGGCCATGGTCTTGATTACAACTGAATTGCCTTCCTTGTTCTTTAAATTAGCAAAGCCTTCTTGTATGGCATTGGAATATATATTTTCTGTAAGCTTGCCGGTGGCCAGGTCCGCGATAGCCGGGAGATTAGTATATTGGGTCATCAGACTGCCGAAGCAAAAGACGTTGTCCTTGACAAAGGATTTGTCCGCATCGGCGGTCAGGGTGGCGAGCTTTCCATTCAGGAAGCTGTAGCTCAGATTATCGAAGTTTCTGATGGAAAGAGGCGAGGGCTCATCCACCAAACACATCAGCGCCAGCTTCTGGAGGTTGGATAGTTCGCCGTTAATCTTCGCCGCATCGAGCGTGCCGTCCGCTTTAAACAAATCTTTGACGATATCATAATCCACGATGATGGGGCGCTTTTGCACCGTCACCTGGCGGTAGATGGCTTTGGCCGCATCTGCGGTAATATCGTTGGCCTTGCTGTGAGCGGTGGCCGTGCCCCCCGGCAGGAACCCGGCGGACAGGCAGATAAGCTCCGCCGCGCTCACATCCGCCGTATTGACCGAACCCGGCGCTTTGATATTCATAGTGGCCTCAGCGGCGTTGCCCAATATTTTGGTCTTGAACCAGTTGTTGTTGGTGTAGCTGAGGTCGTAATAGATTTGGTTGGTATAGATTTTTACCGGCGATTTACTGTCATCGCGGACTAAATCCCAGTCTCCCGCGCCCTCAAAAGTAAGGGCGCCGGTAGCCCCTTGCCGTTTATAGAAAGGACCGTTAGCAGCCGACGTATAAGGGGTAGCGGATGTCACCACCGCACCGTAGAGCGTGCTGCCGGAACGGCTGGCGGTCGGTCCGGCTCCAGTTCCGGTATGCTTATACGTTATCGAAATACCTGCTTTTGCTCCAAAGCTAGCGTTTGCGTCACCCCGTTTACCCTTATATTCATATATGTCGGTTGGATCCTGAGAATACTGGCTCCCTGACTTATAGTAGTAGCTCGTTTCGTTCGGAATTTGGCGACGCATTTGACCCAATACCTTGTAACCATCCCACCCATCTTCAACAACCGTTCCACTTTTTGGTATTTTCTCAAAGCTGGGCATGTAATACCAGGTGGTTACCCCATATTGGGCATTTATCGCCTCTGCCGTCGCTTGTGTATACTCAAAGTGATCTATATTCAAATTATATCGATCTGAAGTATTTTCGCCTCCGGCCGCGGATACGAGCGCATAGGGCGCATCGTAGCTAAATACTCCCGTGCCCGGACGAGCCACCACGTAGCCGCGGACTTCAACGGGAGGGACGGCATTCGCAAACACCAGTTGTCGGCCCGCGTTTATATACCCCTGCCGTCCTTCTTCGTTCACATCCCAGGGATATTTTTCCGTGTAGCTCGTCAACTTCAGGGGAGCGCTGGTATCATCAGTTCCCATCAACCCGTCGAATCCCTGAATCAGGCTATTCTTGCGCGTATCCAGCGTGGTCTTATTCTGCATTCCCGCGCTCAAACCGGCCCAGTTAAACACCGGCTCTTTCCCCGGCACATAATACCCCAGCGAGTTTTGGTTCACGTCGGGGGTTATCTCCAGCACGTTTAAGATTCTGTCGGCCAGCAGGGGTGTCTCCGCTGCGGCGGCGGTCGGTTCCGGGCCGGGCATCCAGTCGGGAGCCCAGGCCGCAGGCATTAACGACAGGCACAGCGCTAGTATCACCGCGCAGCTTATCGCCCTTGCTCCCGCCTGTTTCGATTTATGCATCCTCATTCCCATTACCATTTTCATCATTCGCACTCCCTTCTTTTAGTCCGGTATTCTTTATTCTTCGGCCAATAGGGCGGCCACCGCGCCGGCATAATCATCATATTTTATGACGTCATTGCGCGGGGCCACGGTTTGCTTCGCAGCATACGATTTGCCGTTGTTTTCCGTGGTCAAATATATGTCCACCGTGATGACTTTATCGGTACCGGTTATCGGCCTCACCTCAAAATGCGTTACATAATCCGCCATTATATGCTCGGCCTCCGGGGGATCATCATCATCGTCCAGTCCCTCCTTGCGCCCGTACATCAACTTCTCGTCGGTGAGGGCAAATACATTTACGTCTACTTGATCAGCGGCGGTTTTATTGATAACATAAACCCTGTCGCCCTCCGTGCATATGCCGCCGTTGCAGTCGATGAAATACTCCCGCAGTTGGCTCATGGTAATCTGGTTCTCAAACTGCAGGTTGACCTCGGAGGATACCCGCCGGTAACTGTTGGAACCGGCATTGATAAAGCCGATGAGCATCAGCGAAACGATACCCAAGAGGGCAAACGCGATGATAGCTTCCAGCAGGGTAAAACCTTTATCGTTTATACGCATCATCCTCGCCCCCCCTGTCACCGGACCTGATGATGGCCGGTATAGGGAACCATCTCGATAGTACGGCTCCCGTTGCTGCTCACAATTATCGCGGTGTAGTAGTCATCGGACGGCGTGGTAGGATGGAAACTGCCGTCGCTGTTAAATTCAATCCTGATGCCGGTCGCGCCCAACGTTTGCGGGTCATCGGGGTCGTCCGTGACGTACTCCACCCGCAGCCGGGCGGTACCCACCTGCTGCCGGGTGCTCACAGCGTTTTCAGTGTAATCGACCCAGACCCCGCTGTCGTCCTTGGAGATAATTAAATAATTATCGCCCGCTTTGGTCATGGCCGCGATCCGGCTTTTGGACATCAGGCTGTTGATATCATGGGCGCACTCTTTGGCCTCCAGGGAGAAGACATAATTTATCCCCATCCAC
>JAUNBV010000100.1 GCA_030526885.1 Syntrophomonadaceae bacterium | reverse complement strand
TTCGCGCTCCCTGATCCCTGACCCCTGATCCCTGCGGGCGCGGGCGCTTCGCGCCGCCCCCCGATTCCGAGCGCAGGGCCTCGACCGGGTTTAAGCCGGCGGCTTTATTGGCGGGATAGATGCCGAAAAAGATGCCGATACCTACGGAGAAAATAAAGGCCACTATCACGATCCAGCCCGAAACCACCGTTTCCATCCCGAAATACGACACCATCACCGCAGCCCCCCATCCCAGGATGATACCCACGATGCCGCCGGCGCCGCTGACCACTGCGGCTTCGATCAGGAATTGGGTCAGGATATCGCGCCGCTTGGCGCCAATAGCTTTGCGGATGCCGATCTCGCGGGTGCGCTCGGTGACCGATACCATCATGATATTCATGATGCCGATACCGCCTACCAAGAGCGAAATGCTGGCGATGCCGCCCAAAAGCATGCTCATGGTATTGCTGATTTCAGAAACCGTGGACAGCATTTCTTCAGAACTGACGATAATAAAGGCGTCTTGGTAATCACGAAACAATTCATTCAGGTACTCCTCCAGACTGGCGATGGCCGCGTCCACCATCCCGCTGTTTTCGGCCTGGACATAGACGGTGGAGATGCCGGCACTGTATAGAAACCGCTGGGCAGTGGTTATGGGCATCAGCACCACATCGTCGCCGGAGCCGCTCATCGAGGAACCCACACTCTCCAATACTCCGGTCACCGTGAACTGGACGCCGTTAAGTTTCACCGTCTCCCCGATGGGATTTAAGGCACCGAACAAGTCCTTCACCACGCCGGAACCCAGCACCACGGTTTTCAGGCGGTTATCGCAATCCAGATTCCCGAGGGCGCGCCCGGCCGACACCTTGCGGTTGCGCACCGCCATATAATCATAGTCTACCCCTTCCACGCTGACATCGACCGATTCGGTACCGTATTTCACCGTTGTGCTACCGCTCACTACCGGCGCTACCGCGCCCACGGCATCGATCCCGGCCAATTCTTTGCAATCGTCATAGGGCAGGGTAGTGTCCACGCCGCGCCCCCGGATGCTGACCATCACCATATTGGAGCCCATGGACTCGATGGATGATTTGATGGAAGCGGTGGTGCCCTGGCCGATGGACACCAGCGCGATGACCGAGGCCACGCCAATAATGATGCCCAGCATGGTCAGGCCGGTACGCATTTTGTTGGCCACGATGCTGTCCCACGCTACCCGCAAAAGGCTGATGATATTCATGACCACACCTCCCGTTCACCGATAAAGCCGTCCGCAATC
Source organism: Syntrophomonadaceae bacterium (assembly GCA_030526885.1). GTDB lineage: Bacteria > Bacillota > Syntrophomonadia > Syntrophomonadales > Syntrophomonadaceae > JAUNBV01. Next base: position 5,941 of record JAUNBV010000100.1, on the reverse strand, counting down.
CTATATATCACCTTGGCCTGCCGGGCGATATCCAGGTCATGGGTAATCAATACCACGGTGATATGGCTTTGGTTCAGCTCCAATAGAATGTCCATCAGCGCCTGACTGGTCTTGCTGTCCAAGGCTCCGGTGGGCTCGTCGGCCAGCAGCAAAGGTGGCTCCCCCGCCAACGCCCGCGCCACCGATACGCGTTGCTGTTGCCCGCCGGATAGTTCGGCCGGCCGGTGCTTCATGCGGTCGGCCAATCCCATGCGGGCGAGCGCGGCTTGCGCTTTTTCCCGCCGCTCGGCCGCGGGCAGGCCGCGATACAGCAGCGGCAGTTCCACATTTTCCAGCGCGGTGAGCCGTGGCAGCAGATTGTATTGCTGAAAGATGAAGCCCACCTTGCGGTTGCGGATATCAGCCAGTTCATTTTCATCCATCCGGCTGACATTCTTTCCGTCCAAAAAATATTGGCCGGAATCGGGCACATCCAAACAGCCGATCATATTCATCAGGGTGGATTTGCCGGAGCCGCTGGGCCCCACAATAGCCGTCAGCTCGCCCGGTAAAATGTGCAGGGAAACATCCTGCAGAGCCGTTACCGTTTCCTCGCCCATCTGATAAAACTTACTCATATGTTCTATGCGTATCATTAGCGCATCCCTCCTGTCGGCATACCGCCGCCGGGCATACCTCCCATGCCGCCCATACCCGGCATACCGCCTGTCATACCCTGCCCGGAGTCTTCCGTCTCGGCGTTCGCCGCCGCGGTAAAGCTTTGATATACCACCCGCTGGCCTTCCTCCAGTCCGGATACGATCTGTGCCCTATCGCTGCTCACCGCTCCCACCTCCACCGGCTGCCGCACGCTCTCGCCGCCGGATTCGTCCATCAGCGTCACCCAATATTCATTCCCCTGCTGGGTGATGGCCGCCAGCGGCACCAGCAGCACATCCTCCACTTGGGTGGTCAGTATCGCAATATTGACCGACATGCCGGAGCGCAGATCGCCCGGCTCGTCTATTTGCAGGGTCACGTCAAACGCGGCCACGCCGCTGTAAGCCGTACCCTCCAGCGCGATATCGCTGACATAAGCGTCAAACGTCCGGCCGGGCAGCGCATCGCTGGTGATGGTCGCCGCCATGCCCTTTTCCACCGCCAGAATATCCAGTTCGTCCACCGATAGAGTCACCTCCATAGCATCCAGATAGGCGATGGTCACCAGCGAGGAAGTCTGCTCGGTGACTTCCTCCCCCTCTGTTACCCCCACGCTGAGCACGGTGCCGGAAATGGGCGCGGTAATGGTACGGGCGTTTTTTTTCTCATACAATTCCTCCAGCGAATTGCGGCTTTGTTGCAGTTTGATCTCCGCGCTGTTGATCTTATCGTCCAGCGTGTCGCTGACGATGATGGCTAAAAGCTGGCCCTGCTCCACCCATTCACCGTCGCTCACATAGATCTCCTGTAGCGTGCCGTCGGTCTTGATCTCTATATTGGTAGGGCTGACATAGGACAGGCTGCCCAGCGTGGTGGGGCTGAAACGCCCGTAGTCGTTGGCCAGAAACATAGCGAACTGGGCATCGGCAGTCAGCAGGCCCGGATTCTGCAGCGTGACCACCACTTTGTAGTTTACCGTGCTGCCCCCGCTGATAGGTGACGAACTGACGGTAGTCACCTCTCCGTAAACATATTGCAGGTATTCGGTAATAAAAAATTCCACGGTGTCGCCCAGCTTGATTGGGGTGGACGGATAGAGCACGAATTCCGCCGTCACCTGCAGTTTGCTCTGGTCGGTGATGGTGGCCAAGGTGGAGCCGCTTTTTACGCTCTGATCCACTGCGGGCAGGGTCCCGCTCAGCAGGCCGCTGGCCGGGGCGTAAACATACAGGTTGCTCTTTTCTTCGTACAGGTCGTTAAGCGATTTTTGTTCCAACTGCAGGTTGAGCTCGGAGGAGCTTATGTTCAGATCCTGGGTGCTGCTGTCCAGCGTCATCAGCAGGTCGCCTTTTTGCACCCGGTCGCCTTCGGTCACATAAATGGCGGAAACGGTGCCGGTGGACTCCGAATTCACCGTTTTGCGCTCCAGCGCGGCCAACGAGCCGGTGCCGGTGATGCTTTCGCTCAGGGTTCCCCGCACCACCTCGGCCACCATCATCTGCGCTCCCGCCATCGGCGCGTCGGGCTTAGGCCACAACACCGCTGCCGCGACCAAGGCCACCAACACCAGCGCCCCGGCGACCACCCACTTTTTACCCCCTTTTCCTTTAAATCTGCCATTAAGCCCGGCGATTTTTCCTTTATTAATCTTCAAATCACTTATCCCCCTTTTCACTTGCTATCGGCGAAGCCGTTTTGCTCTTGTCAACAAATGGTAAAGGAGGTTCCTTAAAGCAAACTTAAAAACTAAGGTCATCATGATGCGCCCCAAAGCTTTAAGGTTTTTTAAAGCTTGGCCCGATATGCTATGATAAACGGAAGTGAAGGGGGGCTGAGTATGCGCATCCTGATCGTGGAGGATGAAAAGCGGCTGGCGGGAACGCTGGCAGATATCCTCAACGCGCATAAATATCTGACCGATATCTCCTATGACGGGGAATCGGGGCTTTATAACGCGCTCTCCGGCATTTATGACGCCATTATCCTGGACGTCATGCTCCCGAAGCTGAACGGGTTTGAAGTGGTAAAACGCCTGCGCCGCGAGGGCAATCATACTCCGGTGCTGATGCTGACCTCGAAGACCGAAGTAGCCGATAAGGTGACGGGGTTGGACAGCGGCTCCGATTATTATCTGACCAAGCCGTTCGAAACCGATGAGCTGTTGGCGTGTGTGCGCTCACTGGTGCGGCGGCAGGGCGAAATTTTGCCGGACGAGATTGGCTACCGGGGCGTAATCTTGAGCCTTTCCACCTGCACCCTGCGCTGTGAGGAGCGCTCGGTGAGCCTCAGTTCCAGGGAATTTGAAATCATGCGCCTGCTGATGGTCAATGGGGAAAACATCATCTCCAAGGAAACCCTGCTGCTCAAGGTGTGGGGCTACGAATCGGAGGCGGACGACAATTATGTCGAGGTATATATCTCCTTTTTGCGCAAAAAGCTGGCCCACATCAGGGCCGGGGTAACTATCGAAACGGTGAGAAAAGTCGGGTATCATTTGGGAATCAGGGATTAGAGCGCCGATGAAGCAAATACCGGGGTGGGAAACGCTATGATTCAAAAACTGCAATGGAAATTCGTGGCTATCATCATGAGCATCGTGGCCGTCATTTTCATGGTCATCTTTGCTTCGGTGCTAATCTCCACTAAAAGCGGGCTGGTAAAAGAGAGCACACATATGCTGGAACAGGTGCTGAACCAACCCATGGTGCCGGCAAGGCTCATCCCCGGCCCCCGCGAGGTGCAGATACCTTATTTCACGGTGCGGGTGTGGGGCGACAGCGTAGTGATTGTCACCGGCGGCGAATACTACACGCTGGATGACGAAGCCACCCTGCTAAACATCGTGCAGCAAAGCCTGACTGCGAAAGCCGAAGTGGGGGTATTGAAGGATTACAGCCTGCGCTACATGCGGAAAAGCTCGCCGGAGGGCTGGCGGGTGGCTTATGTCGATACTTCCCGGGAGAGCAGCGCCATGTCCCTTCTGCTCCGCAATTCCCTTATTATAGGGCTGGCCGGTATGCTGGCATTTTTCTTCATCAGCATCTTGCTGGCGCGCAAGGCGGTGCAACCCATAGGCGAAGCCTGGGAGCAGCAGCGGCAATTCGTGGCCGACGCTTCGCACGAACTAAAGACCCCGCTGACCGTAATCCTGGCCAGCGCCGACATGCTGGCCGCGAATCCTGAGGCCGGGGCGCAGCAGCAGGCCAAATGGACCGATAATATAAAAGCTGAGGCCGTGCGCATGCGGCTACTGGTGGAGGATATGCTGAAGCTGGCGCAGGCCGACAACGTATCGCAACAAGCGATGGGCGGCGAGGTCGATATCAGCGACGTGGTGATGAACAGCGCGCTGACATTTGAACCCGCCATCTTTGAGAGCGGGCGGCAGATTAAATACGATATAGCCGAAAATCTCCATGTAACCGGCAATGCGGAACAACTGCGCCAACTGACCAATATCCTGCTGGACAACGCCTGCAAATATTCGCATCCCGCCGCCACCATCGGCCTCACCCTGCGGGCCGCGCCCAAACACGGCGTGCGCCTTACCGTGACCAGCTGCGGGGACACCATTCCCGCGGAGCAGTTGGAGAAAATTTTTGAGCGCTTCCATCGGCTAGACCCCGCCCGCGAGAACAACGGCGGCTACGGCCTGGGGCTGTCCATAGCGCGAAGCATCGCCCACGCCCACCGCGGCGCCATTAGCGCCGCAAGCACGGATGGGCTGACCACCTTCACCGTGACGCTGCCCGGCACATGACCTAGGCCCGGTATGCTGCCCGCAATAAACGGCGATTTGGGCCGCGCACATAGGCTGACCCCCTTTACGCCGCAAATAAGGACGAAAGAAGGCAACGCAATGGCTATTGAGAAAGTTAAGGAGCATTTCCGGCAATGGGGCATGGAAGAGAGGATCATGGAATTTGAAGTCTTGAGCGCCACGGTAGAACTGGCCGCGCGGGCGGTGGGATGCGCCCCGCAGCGCATTGCCAAAACGCTATCGTTTAAATATGAGGACGGCGCCATCCTGATCGTGGTGGCGGGCGACGCCAAGATCGACAACAGTAAATTTAAGGCCCGCTTTCATACCAAAGCCAAGATGCTGTCCGCCGACGAGGTAGAAGCGATGGTGGGCCACGGGGTGGGCGGGGTATGCCCCTTCGGCATCGCTCCGGGGGTTGCGGTTTATCTGGACGAGTCGCTTAAGCGCTTTGCCACCGTTTTTCCCGCCGCCGGCAGCGACAACAGCGCCATTGAACTGACCCCGGAGGAATTGCAGCGTTACTCCGGCAGCAGGGAATGGGTGGACGTATGCAAAATCGTGGAAACCCCTTAGATTACATAGCAAAGCAGCAACGGGGCTGTTTTAAACCGTGGGGCACTTTCGCGTACCGACGGCTTAACACAGCCCCGTTATCGTCATCGGAAGGCAAAGGCTAGCGCTTTAACCCTTCCTCCAACAGCTCAAAAGGAATGGTATATTCCAGAATGCCGGCCGCGTAGGGCGCCAGCTCGTATTGCTGATAATAGAACACCAAGCCCTGCGCGGTGGCATAGAAGTTGACCGCGTCCGCCGCGATTTTTGCTTCCTCAGCCGTGGTATCAAAGTAATAGGTCTCGGTATCGGCCTTTATCTGGCCGGCGATTTCCTCATTGATCGCGGCCACATAGTCATAGCCGGCGACAAAGAAGTCCTTAAGCCCAAGCTCCCGGCCGGAAACCGGGTCGATGCTGTGCGAGCTGCGCACCGTCATGCCGTGGGCTCCGCCCAGATATTTATAACAATCCAGATAATAACTGATGATGTCGTCGCTGACCACACCGGGGGTAAAGCTGGCGTAGGCCTGATAAGGGAGGAAACTGCGCCCGTATTCCGCTTCGTACTGCGCCGCGTCTTTCGCATCCTCGGCAGCCTGGGCGTTTACGCTTTCATAAAACTCCAGCACTTCCGCCTGCACCGCCTGGTTAAGCTCCTTTTGCGCCGCGCTATTCTCCATGCCTCGGATCACGGGGATAGTAAGCTGGCTCTCAAGCGCGGCGGTCTGGCTGACGATGCGGGTGCTGCCCAAAGCCACCATCCGGGCGGGATCATCCACCACTATCGTCAGTCGCACGGTTTTAGCCGGTTGGAACGATTCCCACGGACGGCTGTAGGTAAACACCAGTTCTACCGTGCCGGCTTTTTCCGCTTTGAACTTCCACAGCTTGACGCCGCCCTGCCCGGCCATCAGCGGTTCGCTGCTCTTGGGCAGGTAGTTTTCGCTGACCTTGCTCAGTATGGTTTGGTCCCACTCATTGCTCA
>JAUNBV010000099.1 GCA_030526885.1 Syntrophomonadaceae bacterium | reverse complement strand
GTACCGGTGCTCCAGGCCAGGTACATATCGTCATAGGTGGTGTCCTCCACCAGCGCCTTTGCCAGCAATTCGTCCAGCACATATTCCTGCGGCTCGAAGGCTATGGCATCGATAGCCTTGGTTTCAGTGGCAATGTCCTGTCCCAACATCTGGTTGAGAGTGCGCCGGCTCTGCCCCAACGCGTTTTCGGCGGCCAGCAGTGCTACCTCGGCGCCGGCCACAGCGGCCTCGGCCTGCATGACTTCTATTTTGGAGGCAGTGCCCGCCTGCAAGCGCGCATTAGCCTGCCGCATCTGTTCCTCCGCCCGTTCCAGGCTGCGGCTGCTTATGCCCACATTTTCCTGGGCCTTTAATAAGTTGTAATAGGAGCCCTCTACTCCGACCATAATGCCGTTAATGGCGCTGGCCTTCACCTTTTCCGCCCATTCTTCCTCCAGCGCCGCCGTCTTAGGAGTTACCTCCCGGGCCATGAAGCCGATATATGTGCTGTAGGAAAGATTGCCGGTGTCTTCATAGGCACGCTGCTCCTGACGGGCTTTAGTGAGCGCTATGGATTTTAATTTGCGCTGCACCTCCGCCAGCTGAATGCTGGTATTGTTTTCCAGCGCCAGCTGCGTGGCCTGCTCCAGCGTCAATTCCAATACTGCCGGTTCCGCAGTTACCGCTTGCGCGGCCTCGGCAGCGGCTTCCGCTCCGGCTGCGGCCTCTTCCTCCGCCACGCCCGGTATGGCCGTTACCCCCAGCAGGAAGATACTCAATACCAGCATGCTGATCCATCTGCGTTGTTTTTTCATGTCCTTACCGCCTTTCTTTTGCCTTCTCATTTTTCAATCCCGATCAATACCAATTCCAGCGCCGCTTTCATATCTTCGGCCGTGGGGCTCTTTTCCGCATCGCCGTGCACATAGGACATCCACACCGCCCCCAGCGCCGCCAGTATTACCTGCGCGGCCAATACGTTATCAACCCGGCGGAGTTCGCCGCACCTTACCGCCTCGCCGATGCGTGCGGCCAACTGGCCGGTACGCAGTTCATTGAGTTTAAAAACCCAGTCTTTCATTTCCATGTCGTGGAGCGGCACATCGCGCGCCAGGAGGCGCGCCAGATAGGCATTATCCTCTACAAACGCGCAGTGCATGTCTATAATTCGATACATCTGCTCCCGAAAGTTCAGCTCCTCCCAGCCGCCACGGTCAAACCGGGAAAAATAATTGTCCACGCTCAAACGCACAATCTCCCGCAACAGATGTAATTTGCTGTCGTAATACTCATATAGGGTGCCTTTGGCGATGCCGGCCAGCGCGGCTATATCCTCCATTTTCCCATCCCGAAAGCCGTTTTCGATGAAAACTTGCATCCCGGCTTCCAGTATGCGCTCGCGTTTGGCTTCTTTATTGGCTTCCCGGCTCATAAACTGCCCTCCCGTTACGCTTCAGCCACGGCCTCTGCCTGGGCTTTGGCTTCACGTTTGGCCCGGCGGCGCTCCTTGCCACGCTGGTTCCAATCGTCAAATATGCTGTACAGTACGGGGATGAATACCAAAGTCAGCATCGTGGAAACCAGTAGTCCACAGATGACCACGGTAGCCAGCGGGGCCATCAACTCGGCGCTGTCGCCTTTCCCGATTGCCAGCGGCACCATGGCCAGCATGGTGGCAAAGGCGGTCATCAATATCGGCCGCAGGCGCAGACGCCCCGCCTCCAAGATGGCTTCGTTGCGTGGCATCCCTCGTCTCCGGAGCTGCTCTAGATAGTCTATATATACGATGGCGTTAGCCACCACCACCCCCAGCAGCATTATCATGCCGATAAACGCCGTGATGCCGAAAGCACGGCCGGTGAGCAGCAAACCGAACACCGCACCGATGACCGACAGCGGAATGGAAAACATGATGATAAAAGGGTTCAGGAAGGATTCGTATTGGATAGCCATGACCGCATACACCAGGATCAACGCAGCCAGCATGGCATAGGCCAGATCGACGAAGCTATCCATCATCTGCTCGGTCTGTCCGCCGTATTCTACCGTATAGCCCGGCGGCAAATCCAGTTTTTCCATCTGGGCTTGAATATCATTGGTCACTGAATTCAAGTCACGCCCCAAAATCGAACCACTGATGGTTACCTGACGCACCTGATTGACGCGGTCGATGGTAGTGGGGCCTTGCGCAATCTGGAAATCAGCCACTTGTGATAAAATGACCGGCAGGCCCATATTGCTCCTTACGGTAAGGTTCTTCAAATCCTCCAGCGTTTCGTTGGCCTGATCCGCATAGCGCACCCGCACATCGATCTCATCGCCGCCCACGCTGTAGCGAGCCGCTACCACCCCGGAATTGGCGTTGCTGACCGCATTAGCCACCTGATAGGGGGTAAGGCCGTATTGGGCCGCTAAACGGCGGTCTACCGTAATCTGCACTTCCATGTTGCCATCAACCATGGAGGAGCTTAGTTCACGGGCGCCTTCTACCTGACCGATCAAAGCCAAGGCCTGATCGGATAAATCCCGCAGCACGTCCAACTCGTCGCCGCTGATGGCGACACTGATAGCGGAGCTGGACCCCATGCTCATGCTGGAGCTGACTTCCACGGTAAACTTGGCGCCGGGGATGTCGCTCAACGCGGTACGCAAATCCTCGGCTACCATCTCGGTCGAACGGTCACGCTCGGCCGCGTCGCACAGCATCATATAGATGGTCGCGGAGTTCGACGCCGCGCTGGTCATCATCACACTGCCGGCTCCCACGCTGACATAGATCAGCTCGGCTTCCGGCACCTGTGCCAACAGGGCTTCGACCTCGTTTGCCACCTCATTGGTGGTGTCCAGCGGATTGCCTTTATCGGTCTCCATGGTGATGGATATCTGCCCCTCGTCCACCACGGGGATGAATTCAGCGCCTACTATGGGTATAAAACAACAGGTTACGATCAGGGCTACCCCCACCCCGGCAATAACCTTGCGGCGGTGGCTCAAGGCCCAACTCAGCAGCCGATGGTACTTTTCGCCCAAGCCATCCAGCCAGTTGCCAAAGGCAAAGAATTTTCTGCTGACCGCATTTCTGCCTTGCAGCTTCATCATGGCCTTATCGGTCAGTACCCGCGAAGACAGCAGCGGCACGATGGTCAGCGACACCAGCAGCGAGCACAGGATGGCAAAAACGATAGTGGAAGCAAACGGCGCGAATATCATGCCCGCCAGTCCGCCGGACAGCATTATCGGCGCGAACACCGCCACCAGGGTCAAGGTGGAGGCCAATACCGCGCCGCCCACTTCGCCGGTGCCGTTGATGGCCGCGTCGATCATACCCTCCCCTTCACTGCGGTGGCGATAAATATTTTCGAATACCACGATGGAGTCGTCGATTATTCGCCCTATCCCCAGCGTGAGACCGCCCAGGGTAATGATATTTATGGTGGAACCGCCGAAATACAGCAGTATAAAAGTAGCTATGACCGAGATGGGGATAGAGATGGCCACGATCAGGGTGCTGCGGACATTGCGCAGAAACACGAACATGATCAGCACTACCAGCAGGGTCCCGACCAGCAGATGCTCTACGGTGGTATTAAGCGATTCCTCGATAAACTCCGACTGATCCATGATGCTGTGCACCTGCAGATCTATGCCCAGTTCCGCCTGTATCTCATCCATGGCGTGCTTGACCGCAATACAAGTCTCCGAGGTGTTGGCGTCGCTGTTCTTCATCACTGCAATACCGATAGCGGGGCTGCCGTTGATGCGGGTATATTGCTCTTGTTCCTTGTATCCATCCACGATAGTGGCTACATCGCCCAGATAAACCACGTTTCCGGTGGAAGTAATCATCCCCACTTCCTTGATATCGTCCACGCTTTCAAAGTCCTGTAGATTGCGCACGTAATAGGTACGCCCGCCATCGACTATCTCCCCGCCGGACAGGCTGAAATTATCCGCGCTTAAGTATTGTGACACCTGCGCCAGGGTCAGGCCATAATTCTCCAGCCGCACCTGATCCACCGCCACGGTTATTTCCCGTTCCAGGCCTCCGGTGGCCGTGACCGAGGCTACCTGCTCGATGCGCTGCAAGCGCGGCACGATAGTCTCTTCCGCCAATTCCTGCAGCTGCGCCAGGGTCAGGCCGCTCTCCTCGGAGGTAATACCCACCTGAATAACCGGCATCATATTAAGGTTCATCCGCATATAGGAGGTAGTTCCGACCCCCTCCGGCATAAAGCTCTCGTACAGGCTGATATTTTCGCGTACATCCAGGCTGGCGTTATCTAAATTGGTGCCGAATTCAAACTCGAGCAGCAAAATCGACTGGTTGGAGCTGGAATACGAGTACATATTCTTAATGCCGGACAATGAAGCCACCGCGCCTTCCATCGGCTCCGTGACCTGGGTCTCCACTTCCTCCGGGCCTGCCCCCGCATAGGTGGTCATAGCCAGGATCATGGGATATTCCATTTCCGGCATTAAATCCACCTTGGTGCGTATCAGGCTAAAGATACCGAATATTATCACTACCGTCAGGACGATGGCCATGGTAACCGGACGCTTAACCGCAGTTTGAGCTAGTTTTTTAAGCATTTAGTTGCCCTCCGCCCCGGTGACCTTGACCAGGGTCCCGTTCGAAACCAAGGTATTTCCTTGGGTTATAACCTGCTGACCGGTCTTTAGACCGGAGAGTATCTCAATGTATTCCTGATCTTTTAAGCCGGTGGTGACTTCCACCGCCCGCGCCCGGTTCTCCTCGTCCACTACATACACCACGCTGGACCCGGTCTGCTGTACCACCGCATTCACCGGCACCGCCAAAACCCCGCTGCGGCTTTCGGTGGCCATGTCTACCTCGGCAAACATGCCCGATTTGACCAAACTATCCGGGTTTTCAAATATAATCTTCACATCAAAGCTCAAGCTGGTGCTGCCGGAGCTTTGCGCCACGCTCTTTACTGTTCCGGCTAATTCAAGGTTGTCCAGAGAGCGGAGCTTTACCGTCACCGCCGCGCCCGGATATACGTAACGGATATCGCTTTCCGCTACGCTGATGGCTATTTCCATATTGCCGGTGGAGGTGACCACCGCCGCCGCCATGGCAGGAGAAGCCATGTCGCCCACCGAATAGCTGACGCTGCCTACCACTCCGGCAATGGGGGTAGTGATATTGCAGTTGGCCAGCGTATCATTGGCTGATTGCAAGATGGCCTGCGCCTGGGCTACCCCCGCCTCAGAAGCGCCGGTCTGCAAAGCGTCCAGCTGCATTTTGGAGTTCTCCAACTCCACATCGGAAATGGCGCCCGCGGCATGCAGTTCCACCATACGTTGGTAATTCTTTTGCGCGGTCTCCAGACTCAGCGCGTTCGCCTTGCTGCCGGCGCTGGCCGCATCCAGCGCTGCCCGGGCCTGCGCCGCCGCCGGGAGATAATCGCTGTTATCCAGCACCATCAGCGTCTGCCCGGCCTCAACCACATCGCCCGGCGTCACCGCTATGGACTGCACGCGAGCCGACAGCTTGGGATAAATCTGCACTTCGCTCTCACCGCGCGCTACGCCGGAATAGGCTTTACTGGAAGTGATATCCTGTATCGCCGCCGCCGTCGTGGCCACACTAATGGATTTTTCGGCAACCTGTGCGTTACTCTCATTGCCGCAGCCGGCCAGCGCCAACATGAGCAACGAAATCACCAATGCCATAAGTACCCAATTCTTCTTCATTTTTTAGCCTCCACTTTACTTAAATTTCTAATCCTAACAAACTCCCCATACTTTTCCGACCCGCCGGTCAGTTTTTCGTCAGTTCAGTATATATGCTTTTGTGGAGGATGGCAAGTAAAATTTTTGTAAAGAAGTTTAATTTTTAATCGGGCCGATATCACTCATAACGCAACGCCACGATGGGGTCGGCCTGGGCGGCGCGGGAGGCGGGATAAAGCCCGAAGAAGATGCCTACCAGCGCAGAAAAGCCTACCGCGACCACGATGATGAGCGGGTTTACCGCCACACCGATGCCCACCAGCAGCCCTCCCAGCAGGATAAGCCCCAGCCCCAGCGCGGTGCCGATAATGCCGCCGGCGGCGGAAATGATAGCCGATTCGATCAAAAACTGCATTTTAATGTCGCGGTCGCGCGCCCCCAAGGCTTTGCGAATGCCGATTTCACGAGTTCGTTCCGTCACGGAGACCAGCATGATGTTCATGATGCCGATGCCGCCCACCAACAGCGAGATAGCCGCGATGGCCCCCACCGCCAGCGACAGCCCCCGCATCACGTCGTCCACCATGCTCATTTCATTCTGCGCGGTTTCAAAATAGTAGTTGCTGGGCTCGCGATCCTTCATGCGGCTGAGCAACCCCAAAAACTGGGTTTCAAACAGCTCGATGTCGATATCGTCCGCCAGATAAACATTGAGCGCAAAGTTGATATCTTCCGGCCCGAAAACCAGGGTATAGGGTACATAGATTAAATCTCCGCCACCGCTCATCAGGGCATTTAAGAGCGACACTTCCTGGCTGTAAATCCCCACGATGAGCAGGTCTTCCAGCTCGTTATGGATGGTGGCGCGCACCGTCTCCCCCACCGCGTTTTCCTTGCCGAACAGTTTCTTAGCGGTTTTATCCTCTATCACCACATGATGCTTGGCGGCGTCCAAATCCTGTTGATTGAGCATACGCCCATACGCGATGTTCATGGGCTTCACCTGGTCGTAATTGCCCGGCACTCCCTGCATACGGACCTTCAAATTATTGCGCCCGCGGCTGATATTGATGCTTTCGTAATAGTAAGGATCCATCGACTTGATACGGCCGCCGAAGGCCTCCTGCAATTGCGTTATATCATCGATGCCGAAATAATCGCTCATGCGGTATTCATCCACGTTGGAGGTATACACGATGGCGGTATTAAGCCCGATACTCTCATATTCATCGGCCAGCACGGAGCGCATGGTGGCGCCGATGGACACGATGGATATAACCGAGCCGATACCGATGATGATGCCCAGCATGGTGAGCACGGAGCGCATTTTGTTAGCTTTGATAGCGGTCAGCGCCAGCTTCATATTTTCCCACAATAACATAACTACGCCCTCCTCTCATCGCTGACAATGCGCCCGTCGCGCAAGCGCACGGTGCGTTTGGTAAAGGCGGCGATATCGTCCTCGTGGGTCACCAGCACAATAGTGGTGCCCTCCGCGTTCAAGGCCTGAAACAGCTCCATTATCTCCACCGAGGAAGC
>JAUNBV010000098.1 GCA_030526885.1 Syntrophomonadaceae bacterium | reverse complement strand
AATGTCAGCCAATTTCGCGTACCTAAACACCAGAGAACTGAAGTTTATTCTTCAGGAATGGCTTCCGACCGAGGAGATATTTGCTTATCCCAAGTTTGCGGATTACTATTCCAAGGAAGATGTAGCCTCGGTGCTGGACCCCTGCATGAAGATCGCCAAGGAGCAGTTGGAGCCCTCCAATGAGGAAGGCAATGCTGTGGGATGTAAATTTGAAAACGGCTCCGTCACCACGCCGCCCAGCTTCGGCCCTTTGTTCCATATGCTGCAGGGCGAAGGATGGGGTACCGCCAATTTCAACGAAGCCGAAGATGCCATGGTGCTGCCCAAGATACTGTTTTTGGCCGTATGGGAAATGTTCGGCGCCGCCAATCCTTCCCTGTACCCTTATATCCTGCTTACCAGCGGAGCCTTTGGCCTGATTCAGAGCTTTGGCTCCGAATATGTAAAAGGCCTGTTTGAAGAAAAGATGATGGACGGCACCTGGGCCGGCGCCATGTGCCTGACCGAGCCCACCGCGGGTTCCGACGTGGGCGACATCCTGTCCAAGGCTACTCCCACCGACGATCCCCGCATTTTCAATATCAAGGGCAACAAAATATTCATCACCGGCGGTGACAATGACTTTACCGAAAACATCATTCACCTGTATTTGGCCCGCGTGGAGGGCGCGCGCCCCGGAACCGGCGGCATTTCGCTCTTCGCGGTGCCCAAGCTGTGGGTAAACGAAGACGGCAGCCTGGAAGACAATGACGTGGAGACCACCGGTATCGAGCATAAACTGGGTCAGTACGGCTCCATCACCGCTTCTTTAGCCTTCGGTGAGAACGGCAAATGCCGCGGCTGGTTGCTGGGCAAAAACCCGCTGGATAATGACGGCAAGGGCGAAGGCATGAGCCAGATGTTCCAGATGATGAACGAAGAACGCCTGTACACCGCGCAGCTCGGTTACGCGCTGACCGCCAACGCGTTTTATAATGCCCGCGAGTACTGCAAGGAAAGGATTCAGGGACGGCCCTTCACCAATCCTCGGGGCGAACGCCAAACCCTAATCCACCATGAGGATATTAAGCGCACTCTGCTGATGGGCAAAGCTATCGTCGAGGCGCAGCGCGCCATGATGTTTAAATGCTTCTGTTCGGTGGATGTGTCGCAAAACGATCCTGATCCGGAGAAACGCGCTCTGGCTATCGATATCATTGAAGTGCTGACCCCGCTGTGCAAAGCCTATAACACTGACGAGACATGGGTACTGATGGGTGAAGCCATTCAGGCTTACGGCGGCTACGGCTACTGTGAGGAATACCCGGTGGCACAGCTGGCCCGTGACTGTAAGATCTATTCCATCTGGGAAGGAACCAACTATATCCAGTCCGTCGACCTGATTGGCCGCAAATGGGGCCTTAAGAAGGGACAGGCTTTCGGCAACTTCTTAAAGGACATCAAAGACTTCATCGATGCCAATGAAAACACCGAAGGGTTGGAAAAAGAGTTTGTTAATTTGAAACGCGCTTATGATTGCTATGCCAATATCCAGAAGACGGTAGCCGGCTGGATGCAGACCAATCCCGCGCTGATGCCGGTTTATTCCCGCCGTATCCTCACCGCCACCGCCCAGCTGTATGCTGGACGCTGCATTTTGGATCAAGCGGTGATAGCTTGCGCGCGGGCCAAGGAAGTGGGTCCCGACCACTATGACTACAACTTCTATATCGGCAAAGTCATGTCGGCTAAATATTACTTGCGCAACGTGGTGCCTAACGTATGGGCCTTGGAAGAGCTTATTTCCGATGCCGACGATTCGGTGCTACAGATTCCGGTCGAGTCCTTCGATTATTAGAGCGTGAAACACCGGGGTGAGCTAGGGGAGCCAAGGCCAAGGCGTGAAGTGAGACCCTCTGTTGAGCAGTATAAGTGTTATACGTTGACAAACGGGTTTTATCGGTAACACAATGATTGGCTTTGGCCGCCATCCCGGCGCTTTCCCACATCCCATGCGGGAAGCTGGTATTCAGTCTTGGAATGTATATAAGAAAGAAAATTTACGCCGGAAAGAGGAATTGCGAGCAACAATATTGAAATAATATTCTGATGTAGAGCGATTGGCAGGGTAAACTGCCGCGCCATATGGCTATCGGAGTTTTATTTATAGCTCAAAGCTGCCACACCAATGAAGTCAGGGGGGATGGATGAGGACTGCAATAATCTATGCCACAGCGCGGTAAGTGCGCGCAGATTTTACTTCTAATTATATTGATAGGGGGATTTTTAAATGGCTGCAAATTTAGCGTATCTGAATACCAGAGACCTGGAATTCATTATCCAGGAATGGTTACCGACCGAACGGGTTTTTTCTTATCCCAAATTTGAAGGTTACTACAGCAAAGAAGACATAAAGTCGGTGTTCGAACCCTACAGAAAAATGTGTAAAGAACTGGTCGAGCCTGCCAACAACGAGAGCGAAACTCATCCGTGTACGTTTGCCAACGGCAAAGTCACCACTCCGCCTTCCTTTGGCGGTCTGTTCCATAAACTGCTGATTGGAACCTGTAATGAGATGATGGCCGCGGCCAGCCCGGAATTCATGCCTTACGTGGGTCTGACCACCGGCGCTACCGAGCTGATCGTGGAATTCGGCGACGAGCACTTGAAAGAGATGTTCCTGCCCAAACTGTTTGACGGCACCTGGGCCGGCACCATGTGTCTGACCGAGCCGACCGCAGGCTCCGACGTTGGTGACATCCTGTCCAAGGCTTATCCTACCGATAATCCTCGTATATATAACATCAAGGGCAATAAGATATTTATCACCGGCGGTGACAACGACTTCACCGAAAACATCATCCATCTGTATCTGGCCCGCGTAGAAGGCGCCCGTGAAGGCACCGGCGGCATCAGCCTGTTCGTAGTGCCTAAATTCTGGGTAAACGAAGACGGCAGCCTGGAAGACAACGATGTGCAGACTACCGGTATCGAGCATAAGCTGGGTCAGCACGGTTCCGTGACCGCCTCCCTGGCCATGGGTGAAAACGGCAAATGCCGCGGCTGGCTGATTGGCGATCCTCCCGATGAAAACGGTAAGGCGCAGGGTATGGCGCAGATGTTCAAGTGCATGAACTATGCCCGCCTGGGCACCGGCTTGCTGGGTCTGGCCTGTCTGGCCAACGCCGGCTACAATGCCCGTGAGTATTGTAAGGAAAGAATCCAGGGCCGTCTGCTGACCGATCCCAAAGGCCCCCGCATGACCCTGATCAATCACGAAGATATCAAGCGTACCCTGTTGCTGATCAAATCTCACGTAGAGGCTATGCGCGGCATGGTGCACAAGACTTACTTCATGTTTGACGTGCGCAAATATGATCCCGATCCGGAAGTGCGTCAGGACGCCATTGACTTCATAGAAGTAGCTACCCCGATGACCAAGGCCTATCCCACCGACGAAGCCTGGACCCTGATCGGCGAAGCCATTCAGGCCTACGGCGGCTACGGCTACTGCGAAGAATATCCGGTAGCACAGATCGCCCGCGACGTAAAGATTTATTCCATCTGGGAAGGCACCAACTATATCCAGGCTCTCGACTTTATCGGACGTAAATGGACCATGAAGAAGGGCACCGTATACGCCAAGTTCGTACAGCAGATCCGTGACTTCCACGCTGCTAACAAGGACACCGCCGGTTTTGAAAGAGAATTTGAACTGCTGGGCAAGGGTATCGAAGCCCTTGATTCCATGATGATGTCGGTCGGCGGATTCATGGGTTCCGGCAAGATTTCTCTGATGCCCACCTTTGCCCGCCGCATCCTGACCGCCAACTCCATGGTGTTTGGCGCATGGGTCCTGCTGGAAATGGCTCTGATCGCCGACAAGCGCATCAAAGAACTGGGCCAGGATCATTACGACTACAACTTCTACTACGGCAAAGTGCTGTCCGCCACCTTCTTCTGCAAGAACGTATTGCCGCAGGCATTCTGTATTGCTGAAATCGTTAAAGAAGGCGACGAGTCCGTACTGCAGATTCCGATCGAGTCCTTCGATTACTAGAAACGACTAAACTTACGACCTCCAAAGCCGCCCGGCCCCGCGCCGGGCGGCTTTTTTACTTTCCGGTCAGGCAGTCCCTTGCCCCATCCCTGCCGTCCATACCGCCTTTTTGGAGTATAAGCGACCACAACCAGGTCTCCCCTTAAGCCCAATGTGATATACTAATATAGCGTAATAATATGAAGCTTGATTATAAAGGAGCGCAAGGCCATGAACCGACATTTACGGATTTGGTTTTTTCCTATCGCAGGTTTTATCCTGCTGGTGCTAATAGTGGTCGGCAACTGGTCGCTGATGGCTAAGGACAGCGGCTCGGTGATACACGTTTGGGTGAAAAGCGCCCTGGCGGGACAACCGGGGCCGGGCGTGATCAGCTACGCCGTGCATGAGATGCCTGATATCGAATTGCTGCCGGGCGACATATTGCTGGGCGGGTATCTGGCCTGTTCCTACGGGCGCTACACCCATGCGGCGCTTTACGTGGGGGAAGGAGAGGTAATTGAAGCCTATATGGACTTGGGCGTGGTGCAGCAAAGCATGAATCATTTCCGCAACTATGACTACTATGCTATCCTGCGCCCGAAGGTGGGGGATGAGGTAAAGACTGCCGCGATACAGTATGCGGCCTCGAAATGCGGCCAGCTTTTTTATCCGCTGGCCTTCAATCGGGATGAGCGTTATTGGAACTGCACCAAGATAATTTGGAAGGCTTATGAAGTTCAGGGGGCGGATATGGATCCGATAGGCGATCTGTGGCTGTCCCCCGATGCCTTTAAGGGCTCGACGCTGGCGGAGGTGCTGTATGAGCGTTAAAGCATGGCTGATAGCCTGGGGCAGATTGATGCTGATACACCTATTCGCGGTGCTGGCCGTATGGCTGGCCATGTATTATCCGGGATTGGATATTGCCCTGGCGGTGTTGTATCTGCTGATGGTGCTGCTGGAATTTGCCGCCGTATGGCAGTGGGGCGGGAAGTGGTGGCAAAGCCTGTTGCTGCTTATAGTATGGCAGTTGCCGCTGCTGGTATGTGTGGTGACCTTCTGGAGCGGGAGCTACAGCGCCGAAAGTATTCTATATTGGGCCTTCGCACAACAAATGTGGCTTACCCCGCTGCTGCCGCTGCTGGCGGCAACATGGCCGCAAATAACCATTATGGGTTCCGTGGCCGTAGCCCTGTTCACCGCGATCTTTTTCTTGTCCTGGTTATTGCGGTCGCGTATAAAAGCTGTAAAATAGGAGAGAATAAATAAGTTAAGGAATGGAGAATATGTATGAAACAATATGAAGCCTTAGCCCAACCCTTTATGATTGGAAATATGCGGTTAAAAAACCGTGTTGTAATGCCTGCCATGGGTACCGGTCTCTCCGCCATTAACGGCGAAGTGACCCCACAGCTCCTGCGCTACTACGAGCGCCGCGCGCGCGGCGGCGTGGGCATGATCGTGGTGGAGATAGCCTGCGTAGACGCCCCGCGCGGACGAGTAGGCTTTAACCAGTTGGGAGCGGATCAGGCCCAGTTCGTATCGGGCCTAAGCGAGTTGGCGGACGTTATCCACGGCTACGACTGTAAAGCGGCGGTACAACTGCATCATGCCGGGCGTCAGACCATGCCCATGGTAACGGGGCAGCCGGTGGTCGCGCCATCGCCTATTGCCTGTAGATTTATGAAAGCTGAGCCTCAGGAGCTCACCACCGAGGAAGTTCGGCAGTTGGTGAGCAAATTTGTCACCTCCGCCTTTATCTGCCGCAACGCCGGCTTTGACGCGGTGGAGCTGCACGCGGCCCACGGGTATCTGTTGGCCCAATTTCTATCGCCCTACAGCAATCAGCGCACCGATGAATACGGCGGCAGCACCGAAAACCGGGCGCGCCTGCTGCTGGACATCATCAAAGCCATGAAAGCCGCCCTGCGCGGCATGGTCATAGGTGTGCGCCTTAACCTGACCGACTTCCTGCCGCAAGGGATGCAGTTGGAGGAAGGACTCAAAATTGCGGAGCTGGTGGAAGCCGCCGGCGCGGATTATATCAACGTATCCGGCGGCATTTACGAGAGCGGTCAAACCACTATTGAACCGGCATCCTACCAGGAAGGCTGGCGGCTGTATCTGGCCGAGGCCGTGCGCCAACGTGTGAAAACCCCGCTGATTGCCGGCGGTGTGATCCGCCATCCTGCCTTTGCCGATGCCATCATAAAGAGCGGCGCCGCAGATTTGGTCTGGGTAGGCCGCGGCCTCCTAGCCGATCCTGACTGGCCGGCCAAAGCCCTGCACGGCAGGGAAGCCGACATCCGCCCCTGCATCTCCTGCAATACCTGTATCGGCAACACCTTTGCCGGCAAAGCCATCCGCTGTGCCGTTAATCCTCTGACCGCCCGGGAATGGAGGCTCAAGGATGAAAAATACTGTTTGGAGGGGCAGCGCATCGCCGTGGTGGGCGCCGGTCCCGCCGGCATGCAGGCCGCGTTGAGTCTGAGCGGAGCCGGTGCGAGAGTGGACTTATTTGAAAAAGCGCCCACCCTGGGCGGCAGATTGAACGTGGCCTCGCGTCCGCCGTTTAAAGACAAGCTGCAATGGCTGACAGATTACTTTATTCATGCCCTGGAGACCAGCCCGGTGGGGGTGCATCTGGCAACGGAGTTCAAGGTGAAAACCGCCGGGGACAGCAGCTTTGACCTGGTAGTAAACGCCACCGGAGCCGCAATCCGAGCGCTGGAGATTCCTGGACTCAATCCGGAGCAGGAGATCGACGCCGAAGCCCTGCTGCTGGAAGCAGCCGAAGAACTGCCGGCGGGAACCGAGGTGGCAGTGATCGGCGGCGGCACCACCGGCTGCGAAACCGCAGAATTCCTGGCCGCCAAAGGCTGTAAAGTCACTATCATCGAAGCGGGCCGCAAGATAGCGCACGGCATGGAAAGCATGACCCAGCTTGATCTGATGCTTCGCCTGAAGCAGCGCTCCGTGCAAATCATGAAGCAGTGCAAGGTCATAGAAGCGCGGGGCAATACCCTCATACTGCAAAAAGGCAGCGAAGTCGCGGAACTGGCCTTTGATCGGGTAGTAGTCACCATAGGCTATACCGGCGACGACAGCCTGAGCCGCGAATTGGACGCAGCCGGCATCAAAAACATTGCCATTGGCGATTGCCGGGACGCCCGCAACATTGAATCCGCCATTTATGAGGGCTACATGAGCGCCGCGCGCATAGCATCTATATTGAAGTAGGTTTAA
>JAUNBV010000097.1:5370-7384 GCA_030526885.1 Syntrophomonadaceae bacterium | reverse complement strand
TTCTTTGTAGGCCAGAGCGACGATCTGGGCGTGTATGAATACGCCCCGGTGATCGCGGAGGCTTACGGCGAGGAGATTGATATCGTCAAGCTGCCGGAGCAGACTGAGGAATGGGCGGCTTTCATGGCCGGTATCGCGGAGTTGGAAGCGCCGGCCATCAACTCCATCCCCATTTTTGATGAGTCTATCCAGCCCGACCGCGAAGCTGCCATCAAGGGCTTCCGTTTCATGGGCCAGCGCTTTACCCTGGACGCCTCGATATTCCAGCGCCTGGTGTACCGCGAGGTAGGCGAGAATGCCGCCGGCGAACGGCGCATGCTGCCCAGCGGCCTGGATATCCCCGCCGCGCTGGGCTCGGAAACGGCGATAAACATTCTGGATGAAAACGGCGCCACCGAGTTTGACGGCTATCTGAACAATATGACCAAGGTGCGCAAATATATCAAGGGGGTGAGCGGCAGCCTGTGGAACCAGAACCTGTACTGGAGCTGGCTGAATACCCTGCGCCCGCTGACCGAGGAAAAGGGCGAGGGCTATCCCTCCTTTATGCAAAACGAAGCCTGGGCCGCCAAGGAGCTCAATACCTTTTTGGGCAGTTGGGCGGAGCTCAAGCATGATACCCTGCTGTACGCCAAACAGGTGTACGCCGAAATGGGCGGTGGCAGCAACGAGGAACTCGATGACCGCGGCTATGTGGAGCCCAATCCGGAAGTATATGCGCGCCTGGCCGCGCTGGCGGACATGACCGTGGAGGGCTTGCAAGCCCGCGGCCTGCTCCTGGATAAGGATCGCGAAAGCCTGGCCCGGCTGGCGGAGCTGGCCTCCAAACTACAGGTGATAGCGGAGAAGGAACTGGTGGACCAGGTGCTGACCGAGGAGGAATACGAGCTGATACTCACCTTTGGCGGGCAGTTGGAGCACTTATGGTATGACGCCATGCGCGATGAATTACAGAATGAGTGGGAAAGCGCTCGCGACCATCCCGCCGCCATCATCGCCGATGTAGCCACCGACCCCAACGGTTCGGTGCTGGAAGTGGGCACCGGGTGGATCGATCATATATATGTGGTGGTGCCGGTGGACGGGACCCTGCGCATAGCCAGAGGCGCGGTATACTCCTATTATGAATTTGCCTGGCCGCTAAAAGACCGCCTCACCGACCGGAAATGGCGCTTCATGCTGGGCGAACCGTCGTTTGAGGACGGCGAATTCAAGGTCTGGGAGGAAGAGCCGCCCGCCCGCCCGGAATGGAGCGGATTATTCCGGGCGCAATAGGGCGCGGGCTCAGTGGCTGATGCCCACGGACGGTTTAAAAACGCCGCCGCCCCAAAGGCTGGCCTCGGGGCCGGCCGGCTGAGCCCTTGATAAAACAGCCACGGAAAGCATAAGACCAAAGGAGGGAATTTCATGCAGCAGCGCCGCCGGACGGCTTATCGTATCGCAGTGTCCGGCGGGCTGCTGCTCTGCTGTGTGCTGCTGGGCTGGCTGAACCGCTATGAACTGCCGCTGTTGCCCCTGTACTGGCACACGGAGGATAAAATCGGGTTGCATGATTTAAACTATGACGGACGGGAAGAAAAATATGAACTGAAAAATCTGGGTTTTATGGTCACCGAGCCCGGGGATGCGGCCTCCGACTTTGCTTTTAGCACCCCGCCTTCCTGGAAGGTCACCGATTATCTGACCGGGGATATCGACCGGGACGGAGTGGAGGAACTGCTGTTGCTGGTGTGGAAGCAGGGCAGCTTCGGCGAACACCGGCCGTTTTGGATCGAGGAAGACGACCCGGCCTATTCCCAGCATCTGTTTATATATAAGTGGGAGCAAGGCCGGCTGCAGCCCATCTGGATGTCCTCGGCCCTGTACCCGCAAATCGCGGCCTGGGAACCCGTCGCCCGCCCCGACGGCAGCATCGCCCTGCTGCTCACTGCGCCGGAGGGCGAGGTGGGGGAGGAGTGGGTATGGGGGAACTGGGGCATCGAGCGGGCCGAGAGCGATTGAAAAGGCCGGATAC
>JAUNBV010000097.1:0-5270 GCA_030526885.1 Syntrophomonadaceae bacterium | reverse complement strand
TGCGTCAAGCTTCGCCGGTTCGACCCTCGCGTACTGATGTACGCGTCGGTCCGCACCGCCGCCGCTTTCCTTGTCTGCGGCCTTTTCATCTCGCTCTCGGGGGGGGCACCTTACTCTCGGGGGTTAAGAGCAATTAAAAGGCCGGATACTGCGTCAAGCTTCGCCGGTTCGACCCTCGCGTACTGATGTACGCGTCGGTCCGCAGCGGCTAGCTGTTAGCAAATTGCGGTTAGCTTCGGGGGATAGCGATTAGTGGTTGGGTTAAGAGCTATCAGCCATTTGCTAGCCGCTAACTGCTGCGCGCAAGCGGGCGCTAGCCGACGGGCTTACACGGTTTGCTCTTCCTCAGTTTCCTCCGCGGGTTCCTCCGGGGGGAGTTCGCTCTGCGGGGCCAGCGGCACCGCTTCCAGCGGTTCCAGCTCTTTGATGCCGCGCACCTTGAGGCGGTGCTCGGTGACGATTTCCATAATATCATAGAAGGCGGCAAACAGCGGGATGCCGATGAGCATACCGCCGATACCGCCGATGCTTCCGCCCACCAGCAGCGCGGAGAGCACCCAAAAGCCGTCCAGGCCGATAGATTTGCCCACTACCCGGGGGTAAATGAGATTACCTTCGATCGATTGCAGGATGATAAGGAATACCAGGAACCACAAGGCCTGTAGCGGGTCGATCATCAGAATGATGAGGGTGGCCGGAATGGCGCCCAGATATGCGCCCAGTATGGGGATAATGCCGGTGACGCCTATCATTACACCGATCAGAAGCGGGTAGGGCATTTGCAGGATGGCCATGCCGATGGTACACAGGGTGCCCAGGATGACCGCTTCGATAAGCTGGCCGGAGATGAAGTTGCCAAAGGTTTCATTGGCCTTGCGGAATACGAACAGCAGGCGGTCGGCGCGCTCCCGCTTAAAATAAGCGAAATTCGTGCGTTTCAGGGTTTCGATATACCTTTCCTTGTTGGCCAGCAGATAGGTGGCCAGCACCACGCCCAGCCCAAAGTTGATGATGGCGCCGGTAAACACCATGGTCCGGTTCACGATCTGCGGAAAAGCGTTTTTCAGGGTATTGGCGGCGTCGGTGGCCAGTGATACCCAGTTTTCCTCAAAGCGTTGGGCAATCCCCTCCACGAATTCATAGCGGAGCGCCAGCTCGGACAGCCACTGGCTCAGGGAGGCCAGATAACCGGGGATATTGTTCCACAGCACGGACGTGCTTTCCTTCAACTGCGGGAGCAGGAAGTTTACCAGCAGGAACAGCGCCAGCCCCACGGTCAAAAAACACATCAGGATGGACAGGGTGCGCCGGAGCCGGTGCGCGCGTAGCGAATGTTTGCTTGGAAACAGGATTTTTTCATAGGGCGTCATCAGCAGGTTGAGCAGATATGCGATGGTGATGCCGGTAAAGATCGGGCTCAGGATATGCAGTGCCTGTCTCACCACCGCCCACACTGAGCTCAGGTTATTGAACAGGCAAAAGAGCAGCACCAAAGCGGCGCCCAGCCAAAAATAGCGCTTGATATTCATGGGCTGATCCAAAGGGTAACCCCCATTTCCAAAAAAATCGCCGAAGCTTTTGATTTAGTTTACACCATTCTACCATGATTTTTACCTATTACAAGAGATTTTGCCGGAATTTTCTTGCCCCCACTCCCCATGGCGGCCGATTGACGGCGGAGGGCTTTTGTGGTAAGCATATGATAGGGTCAGGGAAAGGGAGTTATGAATCATGAGCGAGCAGAGCGGTTCCCATTTGGGGATGATGATAGCGGAGCAGGCTGAGCGATATAGGGGACAAGATCAGCTGGCGCTGCGCCATCGGGTCAGCGGGGAATGGGAAGAGCTGACCTATGAAGGCTTGGGGGCGCTGGCGCAGCAGGCGGCGCGCGCGCTGGTAGCGCTGGGCGTGGCCGAGGCCGCTCCCCTGGACGCGGCGATGGAGTTTGGCGGCGGATCACCGCTGGTGGGCATTTTCAGCGCCAACCGCATGGAGGCGGTGGCGGTGGATTACGCCTGCGCCCTGTGTCGCGCAGTAGCCATGCCGCTTTATCCGGCGCTTTCCACGCCGGATTTTGATTATATCATGGCTCATTCCGGGGTGAAACTCCTTTTGGTGGATGACTGGACCCGCTATCGCAAGGTGCTGGCTTTGCTCAAGGAGGATGAAAACCTGGAGCATATCATCGTGATAGACCCTGAGGTGCGGCTCAAAAAAGACCCGCGCATGATGAGCTGGGCCGATTTTTTGGCGCAGGGTGAGGGGGAGGAGCTAAAAGCTGAAACCAATCGCCGTTTTCAGCGCTCCTCGCCGGATGATATCGCGGCTTTAAATTATACTCCCGGCACTACCGGGGAACCCAAAGGCGTATTGCTGACCCATCGGGCCATGCTGGCCGCGGCTGGCGTTATAGGGCGCGCGGGCATGCCGCAAGCCGACGAGATTCGGCTGTCGCTGCTGCCGCAGGCGCTTCCCTTTGAACGCGCCTCCTGCTATCTGGCGCATATGGGCGGCGCACGGGTGGACTTGTGCCATGACGCGGAAGCGATTCCCGTGTGTTTGCAGGAATCGCAGCCCCATTACATGAACTCGCTGCCCCGGATGTGGGAAAAGATACACAGCGCATTGCTGATGGGTATGGAACTGGCCAAAGGCTACCGCCAGCGATTTTTCCGGCGCGCGATGGCCACCGGAGCGCAGTACCGGAAGTATCTGCGCGAGGATAAGAACATCAGCCCGTGGCTGAACTTTCGTTATATGGTGGCGCATCAATTCCTGCTGATAAAGATCCAGGCCACCTTTGGCGGGCGGCTCAAGCAGTGTTGCTGTGTCGGAGCGGCGCTGGAGCCGGTGGTGGAGGAATTCTTTATCAGCGCCGGTATCGACCTGCTGCCGGCGTACAGCCTCACCGAATATCCGGCGGCATCCGTGGCTACGCCCGGAGAACCGGGTTTCGGCGCCTGCGGCGCGGCGGCGGCGGACATAAAAATAACCAAAGAGCAGGAGATATGGCTGCGCGGCGCGGCGGCGGCCGTGGGTTATTATCGCGACCCGGCGCTTACCATCCGCAATTTCGATAAAAAAGGCTGGTTTAAAAGCGGCGACCGTGGCTTGACCGACGCCCACGGTCAGGTCACCGTATTGGGCCGCATGGCCCGCGCCCTTTTCCTTACCCCCGGTGGACACGCCATGGCCCCCGAGCAAATCGAAAAACGGCTCAAGGGCGATTATTATATCGAAGATATAAGCATAACCCCGGCGGCGGGCGGCGGGATATGTGCGCAGATAGTCCCCAACTTCGACGGGCTCAAATTCTACTTTTCCCAACAGGGCAAGAGCCACCCCGACCACGCGGCGATGCTCAACGACCCGGAGGTGCTGCTGCTTTATTACCGCCGGTGGCACGCCGCGGTCCCCGAAATCAAGGATATAGAGCTCGTCATCCTGTCGGACCCCTTTACCGTGGAAGGCGGCGAGCTAAACCCCCTGCTGCTTAAAAAGGTCCCTTCGGCCTGATGTAAGCAATAGCCTTGAATTCCGTATGACAGTTAAACCATAAATTATTTAAGGAGATGACGGAAATGAGCAAAAAGGCCCGACGGCGGCATGGCGTGGCCCTGCTGTTGGCCGCGCTGCTGATGACGTTAAGCGCCGGTTGTGAGGCGCCCCCGCCTCCGGAGTCCCCGGAGATAACCGCGGACAGCGTGGCGGTGTACTACGGATTCCACAGTTACGCCCTGTTCAGCAGTCAGGAGGACACGGTGCGGCAGCTGGTGGATATCTATAACGGGCTGAGCTTTGAGCCCGCCGCTGAGGACATGGATATGGACATGGGCAGCATGTTGAGTATCGTTTACAGCCGGGATGACAGGCGGGTGGCGGAACTGGCCGCCGATGCCAACGGCGTATTCCGGCTTAGCGGCGACATGGAGGATCTGACGGAGACCACCGGCACGTTCGATTATGAACTGGTCAAAGCCATTTATGACGGCGCTAACGGCACGGACGGCCAGTACGCCGTGGAAACCCCGCCTGATGACGCCGTGGTCACGCCGCCCGTTTACGACCCCGCCGCCGTTATGGGCGACGAGGAATTCGTGACCGCAAGAGGCGTGCGCCTGGCTATGACCTATGACCAAGTGCTGGCGCTGCTGGGCGCGCCCGATCAGGCCTTTGATTACGAGCAGGAAGTGAAGACCTTTAACAAGGATGGAGTGCGTTACGGTTTTTACCTGATAAACGAGGGCTTTCCCGCGGATTATCCCCTGCCCCGGGACGGGCAGTTTTATCTGCTCGATCTTTCCGTGGGCGCGGAATGCCCCGATCCCCTGCCGCGTGAGATCAGCATCGGCGACGATATTGCCGCGGTGCTGGACAAGTTTCCCGCCCAGGACAAGACCCTGAAGGAATGGGCCATGCAAACCGTTTACGGTCAGCCCGGTTCCTCCCAGCCGTATGCCTTCCTGACCTTCGCGGTGGCGGACGCCAGCTACCGCCTGTGCGCAGTTTCCGGCGGCAATGTGATGAACGTGTACTTTGACCCCCAGCACCAGGTGTCCAAAATCGAATTCAATTATGAGCCCTAAATGGGGCGGAGAACGCGAGATAGTATCTGTGATGTGAAAGAAAAACGTAGTTGGCCATCCCCAAGGCGGCTTGGGGTTTTGGCTAGCGGGCGGCTATGGTGTAGTCACAGAACAGCCGGTTGATGTCCCCCAACAGGGCGTCGGCGTTGGGCACATCCTGCGTATAAACCGCGAGCAGATATGGGGTGGGGGTGTAGATGATGCCCACATCATTGTACGCCCCCTCAAGGAACCCGTATTTATGGGCGATTTCATACTCGTCTACCCCGGCGCAAAAGTACTCGCTCTGCTGCGCCTGCTTCATATATCCAATCAATTCGGCAAACGTGTCCTGCCGCTCATACAGGTAGCGCAGGACATTGAGCATGTATTTGGTGCAGCAGTAGTTATCAGCATAATATATCGGCTCGATTTCGCTTTCCTCCAGCTTTCCGTATGTCAGCATCAGTTCGCGGTAGGTTCGGAATTTGCCCAGCTCGCGCAGCATGGCGATGGCGCTGTCGTTATCCGACCACACCATGGTGAGATAGTGGCATTTGGCCAGGGTATAATCGGCGATTAGGTCGTCCCCGCTCATCGCTCCGGCCAGTTCCTGTTCATAGTAGTACATATTCAGCGGCAGTTTGTAGGTGCTGGCGGCAAAACGAAACGTGGTATCGGCAAGGGCGTAGCTTTCCCCGGTCA
>JAUNBV010000096.1 GCA_030526885.1 Syntrophomonadaceae bacterium | reverse complement strand
CTAAACCTCCCTACTGTATGGTAATGATGACTTCGTGCGTGCCGCTCAGGGGCTGCGCGAAGATGTATTCCGCCACATTATCTAGGTCCACCTCAGTGGTGCCGAATGCCCCCTGGGTAGTGGCGCTGATAAAAATGCCGCGGATAAAAGATATATAGGGAATATCCTTTAAACAGTTCAGTAACTGGGTGCGATTGGGTATAGTGCCGATATCCCATCCGGAGCCGTTGAAGTTGCCGCTCATCGGGTTGATAAAATCCTGCAACCTGCGGATGACCATATCCTGCACCGTAAATGCCCGGTTCAAATCCACCACCGCAAGCTCCACCTTTACGCTCAACTCCAAAAACTGCGGCTCCACCACTTTAAAGCGGCCCAGGTCAACGATATTGCCGCTGATCCTTTCCTCAATATAGGAGGTCACCTGCTCGCGGATGGCATTGAAAAAGTTGCGCCCGTGTTCAAAGTTTTTCTGCAGGATGGCCAAGGTCACCGAACCTGACCGCCGCCGCCCGTGTTCGTCAAAATTGGCAAAGCACTTGGCCTTGAGTATATTACGGGATGCTTCCATAGCGAGTGCTTCATAGTCGCGGGTGGTCACACCCCGATAACCGTGGCGCAAAGCCATGGCGCTACGCAGCACCGCTTCGGAAACGGTTTCCTGATCACAGCCGCCGGAAGTTATCTCCGGGTTGGTGACAGAGTTTACGAAGCCTAAGGCACGGTTTACGCGCGCCACCATCCCCGGCAGCAGATTGCCCGCTTCCCCTCCGCCGGTGCGATAACTGACGCGGATGGTCTCTCTTTCACCCGACAGCGGGATGCGCCCGTTGATACCATCGCCGAAATTGATTATTCCTTCATTGCGGTCGGCGGTATAGTGACGATCATCCGGTTGCGAAGCGGAAAACTCGTCCACTTCTTGCCATCGCACCCAAATCGCTTCGGGTTCTCCATTGGCGTCATTTACCACTTCAAGATGCTCGGCGCCAAAGGCTTGACGATATTGTTCAACATCGATGTCGCTGGCTTCATCCACCCACACCTCCAGATCATGCACCCGGGGGTTGAGCAGCCGGCAGGTCTTGAAAGCCTCCTGGGGTTCAACAAAAAACAATTCATCCGGCTGGGTTTCCAACTGGATTATCTGAGTGGCGTTCATATGTAAGCCACGAACCAGCGGACGCGGCACCCGGCTGCCGGTTAAACCGTAATAGTTATCCGCATCCACCACCCGAATCCAAAACAGCTCCAGCCCCCACATCCGGCAGCGCTGAAAATCCTTGGCGCCCATGAACGTCACGATGCCGGTGCGGCTAAAGTCCTCAGTTTCGTCCACCACGTTCATGGAATTCCAGCGACCGCGGCCAAAATACTCCCATAACTGCGTGGAAGGCCTATCCGGCAGGGTGCTTTCCATATCGAACAATACTTTGATAGGCCCGCCTACGGGAGGAATTTCAAACCCGAAATACATCGCCTTGCGGTTTTGACCGGTAGCCTCGAAGGGCGGGAAAAACACCTCCGGGTCTTTCAGGCTATCCATACCCCGCACGACGGTATCCAGATTATTGCGGTTCAACAGCAAATGCGGCAACACCGCCTGAGACCCGTAATCATAGGAGAACACCACATCCTCGATAAAGGGAGAAACATAGTGGCCCTTGGTCTTATAGGCATTATTGACCTTGAGGATACGGGCGCGGATGAAAATGGATTCCGCCGCTCCGTTCAGGGACATCTGAATATCTTCAGGACAGATAAAAGTCATTTTGACCTCCTGCCCCCGGGTGCCGCCATCGGTACTGAAAGCGTCGGCATATTGTTTGCCGGGAAACAAGCGCGCCCAGCCCTTGCCATTAAAATATTCCCACAGCACCTCTTCGATGGTGATGTCAAATTCCTTGTCCGGCTGGTAATCGCTGCGCCGCATAATGCTCTTCCAGTTGATAGCGGGATCGGCGATATCCAGATCTACCTTGATCCTTATAAAGTCCAGCTTGAAGGACAGTTTTATCGTGGCGCCCTTTTTGCCCAGGGTCTCGGCGGAGGCGAAGTATAACGCATCAAACACGCTGAATTTCTCGGAAAAAGCGAAGCAGCCGTTCAGGCTCTGATCTATCTCCGCTACATTGATTAATTCCGGCCTGATATCGGCGCCGGCCACCGATAACTGCATCTGATCGATGTAAAAGTGGGAGAAAGGGCTCACATCCAATACCCGACAGCGAATCCAACAGCTTTCCACGCCCTGTTCCTCGCCCCGGCAGAATGCGGGCTGACCGGCGGCTTTATAAAATCTAAGCGTTTGTCCGTCCCGTTCCGACTGCGCGAAACGGCTATACCCTTCCGCGGTCAGGTATTCCCATACCGCTATATCCTCGTTAAGCAGGGACTGCAAGATGTTTTCCTCTACCCGCGACCGGTGATGGGGCGAAAAACTCACCGTGATAACAGCGGCATTCTTTATGTTTAAAGCCTCGTCATGGCAGAAGTACAGACAGTGCTCCTGCAGGTTTTCCCCCAGGGGATCAAACATAACGAACGCCGGGGGCTCCGTGTTTTCCTCGTTGGGCTGATAGCTATGTACGATGCGGTCGCCGCTCCCGTCTATATCGAATATATGCACCGGTTCGGCCGGGCTCACATATACCGCATTGACGGTCTCAAAAATCAGACTGGTGACCTCGCCATCCGGCACATCGGCCACCAACTGAGTGCCGTGGCTCACCGGCACCCCCTCCTGCGGCTGACCCGCCAACCCGAATTTAACATAGCCGGTGGCGGGAATAGCCGGCAACAAGCGAGCATCGGCGGCATTGAAAAACGACAGCATGTTTTTTATCGCCACTTTATTGAATCGCTTCAGGGTATCGGCAAACATGCCGGCATAGATATAGGCCAGCGCGGTACCCACATCGGGATTGTCCTCATCGAATCTCCACTCCGGCGTATAGGCAAAGGATATATTCTTTATATGTTTGATCAGATCGTTTTCACTGCGTTTATCGATTTGCGGAACTCTCACGGCCCTTTGCTCCTCCCACTCCGATTTTGCGCGCCCGTTACTCGCTGCCCAACAGCCTTAAAGCTTAAACCCCTTCATTGATGAAATAGGGATAGACCAGGTTAAAGGGGTTATTGGTGGCGCGCACCACATAGCTCACTTCTACCGACATGGCCCCGGTACGCGAATCGTCGGCCTCAATGTTTACGGTGACGTTTTCTATGCGCGGCTCCCATTTTATCAGCGCATCATAAACTTTGTTCTCCATCTGCTTGCGGGAGGTGTAATCCGTACCCTCAAACACAAAACCCTGAATGCCGCAACCGAAATTGGGGCGCATCATCCGCTCCCCGGGGCGCGTCATGATGATGAGGTGGATGGCTTCCTTTATGTCTTCCTCGTACTCGGAGGTCCTGATGCGGCCGGTGGCTTCGTCTACGCTGACCGGAAAGCTCCACCCTTCCCCTAAGAATGCTTTGGCTCCGTTGTC
Source organism: Syntrophomonadaceae bacterium (assembly GCA_030526885.1). Classification (GTDB taxonomy): domain Bacteria; phylum Bacillota; class Syntrophomonadia; order Syntrophomonadales; family Syntrophomonadaceae; genus JAUNBV01. The sequence goes on along the minus strand of JAUNBV010000096.1, from coordinate 3,930 downwards.
CATCTTGCCGCCCCCTGTTCCTTGATGTTGCCCTAATTGATCTTGGTCATCGAGCCCTTGATGGTCATCATACCGCTCGATTCGGCTTTGAAGGAGCCGCTGCCCTTCATCTCCACCTGGGTGCCTTCCACCTTCAGGGTCTGGCCTTTGATATTGACCTGTTGCTGGGCTTCCACATTTATGGTGCCGGCTTTTAAGGTAGCTTTATTGCCGCTGCCGTCCAATTCCAGCACCGCCTTGCCCTTGGCGTCCAGGGTAATCTTTTTGTCGGCTTTGACGGTTATCGCCCCGCCTTTGCCGTCAATCTCCAGAATATTATTGCCCGAGTCATCCTTAATGGCGATGTGCTTTTCCTTATCCTCCAGCATGATAGTGAGTTTGCCCTTGGTATGGATTTCAATCCTTTCTTCGCCGCTCTTATCATCAAAGATAACCTCGTGGCCGCCCTTGGTCTTGAGGCGCTTGATGTTGTTGTCCTGTACCGCGGTTTCCGGCGGCAGCTTGTTCTTGCCGTTATTCCACAGGGAACCGATGACATAGGGTTGATTGATGTCTCCCATGTTAAAAGCGATCAACACCTCGTCGCCTACCTCCGGCAGGAAGTAACTGCCGTACTCATTACCGGCATGGGGCTGCGCCACCCTAATCCATTCCGTCTGGTTATAGCCTTCTTCGCCCAGGAAAAATTTCACCTGTACCTGCCCGGGATGCTTATCATCCCAGTTAGCGGTGACTTCGGCCGGCATGATGCCGTGAATCAGCTTATTGCCCTTTTCCTTTTGACTGGGACTGCTGCCCTTGTCATCGCTGCTGGCATCCAAAACTTCTTCGGCGAATTTAACCCCGCCGCCCGCTCCGCCGCTGCCGATACCGATAGTGAAGGTAGTGGTGAAACCGGCGCCTATGGTGTGGGTTACATCGGTTATGTAATACTTGCCATTGACCTCGTCATCCATATCGGCTACTTCCAGGTAGCGTCCGGGCACTATTTCCGGCAATCCCACGCACACGCCCTGACCGGTCTGACCCATGCGCTTCAGGGCTTTGGCCTCGGCCTTGGCCCGTTTTTTAGCATCGGCCTGGCTGATGATGTTGGCATCCGATATCACCGTCATTTGGGCCTCGGAAACCGCCGACTTCTGGTTGTCGGTCTTCTCCGTGGCTTCGCCCTCCACCGTCTCACGCTTTTCCGGATCGAACCCGATGACCTTTACCTGTACGTTTTTATACAGCGAATCGCGGGAAAAGGACAGCAGGTCCTTTTGCCAATTGAGCTTGATAAACGGGGTGGTATTGCTATCCTTGACGCGAAAATACACCTTGTCCCCCAGCATGAAAAACTCCCGGTCCGCCATGCGGGCCAAATCATATTGCACGAAGTTGTAATCGGAGCTCTTCTGTTTGAATTCCACCAGTTCCTCGCTGGTGGCATCGACCACCAAGGATGAATACAGGCTCTTATACGGCTTCATCACGTCTTCAAAGATATCCGAGTACTTTTTCAGCTTATAGGTGTAAAATCGCTCCTTGCCATCCATCATCAGCCGCCGCAGGTCCATGGCGCTGACCGTGAGCGCGGGGACTTCGGAAAAGTCTACTCCCACCGAGCTGATATAGCCTTTGAATACCATGGTGGTAGACGAATCATAGCCCAGTTCTACCTCTATTACCGTGCCCAGCTTGAATTTCGATTTAATTTTGCTTTTAAAAGCGTGGCTTTCCAGGTCATAGGCGTTGATGATGCTGAAATCGCATGACCCGGCATAATTCAGCGATTGCTTTACCGTCAGCCGGTCTATGCCCAGCTTCAGGGATTTTACCACGTCGCTGCCATCGACCTTTATCTTATAGGCGGGCGTGACAAAATTGCCATATTTATTGGCCAAAGCTTTCATATCGTGATTGCCCGACATCAAATCCGCCATACCCACTCATACCTCTTGCGTTTTAAAATGTTTATCCGGCGATACCGTTTAGAAGTTGCGCAACGCCTACAGCGCAGGCAGCTTCACTACCTGTCCGGGCTGAATCCTCAAGGGGTTCATCATACCGTTCTCCTGCGCTATCACCCGCCACAACTCGGGATCGCCGTATTCTTCCCAAGCCAGGTTCCACAACTGCATACCCTCGCGTATGGTGCGCCGCTTAGTGCGGTCCGGCGACTCAAAAGGTGATTCCTTCATATTTAAATCGTCGTCCAATACGCTTTGGAAAGTCACTTCCACCCGCGCGCGCACCGGCATGCCGTCATCCATGAACATGGTGTAAGTCTGGTTTACGCTCTTTACTACTCCGCGAAAGCTCAGCTTGCCCCACTGGAAGGTACATATGGGCGGACGGTGCAACTTGCCGTCGATGCGGGTCAGGCCCGCCACCTTCTTAGTTTGCAGCGACACATCGGTGGGCTTTATGTCCAGCAGCAATCCGTTGTTCTTGGTTTTGTTGCCTCCCTCGGGATCGGTTTCATAAGTATCGAAGTAAAGGGTCATGGTAAGCGTGCTGGCGGCGCCGGAAACGAATTGCGTGATGGGGCCGCCCAGGCCGGGCACGTCCTTATCCGCATAATTAGCGCTGTCATTTATGCTGTATTCCGCCGGATTAAACAGCACGCTTATTTCCTTATCCCCGCTCTTGCGGTCGGTTTTGATAACCGCCTTTTTTAACGCCATATCATTTTGCCCCCTTTTATCCCTGCCGGTGGTCTTCTTATAATCAGCTCATGCCCCGCCGTTGACGCTCCATCCACAGCTCCCGGGACAGCCTTTTCATCACCTTATCGGCCAGCTTGGCCACCTCAGCTTCCGGCAGTTCCCCCGCTGCCGACTGCTGCTGTAACAACGCTTCCACCTGAAAGCCCTGTTCCTTTACCTTGGCCTCCAGGCGCCGGATGGTCTGTTCCTGTTGATATACTATTTCCTGCGCCGAGCGGTTTTGCGGCGATAGCGGCCTTTGCTCCGCCGCTTGTTCGCGGCGGCCGGTAGTGGATTTAATATCCTCTGCGGCCGGCGGTTGCCGCCAGACTACATCACCGGCAATAAGCGCGGGCAACTCCTCCTCCTCCGCCGTGCGCGCCGCCTGGTTCATGGTCTCGGCCCATGCCGCCAGCCGCAGCATAGGCATCCGGGCACTATAATCGAACCGCATTGTACCTTCCAACCGCTGCCGCATGGTCAGCATCTGTCGGCTGCCGGATAGTGCCGGCGGGGCAATCTCGGCGCCTGCAGGCCGGGGCGCCTCATACTCAGATGGCTCCGCGCTGGCCGCGGCCTTGGGCCCTTGCTCCGCCGGATACTTTTCAATCCGGCGGTCGATGGTGCTGGCCCCCTGACCCCCGTACGGGGAATAGGACGCCGTTTTGCCGCCGGTAACCTCGCCGCCGCCGGAGGCTGCTGTTTCCTGTAACGCCGGCGACATCAAGCGCGCAGTGCGCTCCAGAATACCGCGCCCGGTTTGCAGCGCCTGGCGGTCATGATAAAGCAATTCGCGCACCGTGCGATCAATGAATATCTTGCTCACGCGCTGTTGCTGCCGCCGTTCACGCAATACGGAAGCGAGTTCCTGCCGCCGCATCAGCGTTTCGGTGCGTTCCCCGGTCACGGCTTCATGCCGGTACAGCACCATGGCCGCATCTTCCCGCCGCTCCCCGGCGGCTATGAGCTCATCCGCCCACGCCCCCGGCGAAACGGCCTCTGTGCCCGCCGCACCGCCCAGGTGGTGCGGCCAGGTTATATCGCGTATCCTGAGCCTGGTCCTGAGCTTTACATTCCACTCCTGAATGGCGCTGATACCCGGCAGCACCCGTTCAATAAACTCATTATAGCGGCTCTGGCGCTCCGTATCGCCGGTACGCCGCTCACCCCCACGCTCGATATGGCGCATATCGGCCACACGCTCCATACGCTCGATATGCTCCAAACGTTCCGTGCGCTC
>JAUNBV010000095.1:7126-7480 GCA_030526885.1 Syntrophomonadaceae bacterium | reverse complement strand
ATAAGTACACATATGACAGAGGCGGAGGACTCACCCATGGAAATTATCATCAGTAGCAATACGAGCAAGCCCATTTATGAACAGATAACCTCGCAGATTAAAGCGATGATAATGAGCGGAGAATTGCAGACCGGCGACCCCATTCCTACCATGCGTTCTCTGGCGAAATCGATTCACGTTAGCGTGATTACGGTTCAAAAGGCTTATGAGGATTTACAAAGGGATGGTTTCATCGAAACGACTATAGGACGAGGGAGCTTTGTATCGGCCCAAAACAAAGATTTTTATCAAGAGGAACAGCAGCGGATAGCGGAAGAACACTTACAAGAAGCTGCTAATATAGGCAGAATAAGC
>JAUNBV010000095.1:0-7116 GCA_030526885.1 Syntrophomonadaceae bacterium | reverse complement strand
AGCGGTATTCCCGTCGAAAAACTGGTAGAGCTGTTGCGGCTGTTTTATGAGGAGGATTTATGATGAGAGAAAATGCCTTAATGGTTAACGGACTGACCAAGAAATATCAGGATTTTATTCTAGAGGAGGTTTCGTTTACCGTTCCTAATGGGGCCATTGTGGGATTGATCGGCGAAAACGGCGCCGGGAAAAGTACCACCATCAATGCCATTTTAGGCTTGATAAATACCGACGGGGGAAGCATTGAAATTTTGGGCAAGCGAGATGAGGAAATAGATGATTCCGTTCGCAATCACATCGGCGTTGTCTTTGATGGCAGTAATTTCCCCGATGTTTTAACCGCCCAAAAACTGAATAATGTTTTCAAACGCATATACAGCGAGTGGGACGAGAACAAGTTTTTCTCATTGTTAAAAAAGATGTCGTTGCCCACCGGGAAGAGAATCAAAGAGTTTTCCAAAGGCATGAAAATGAAACTCTCGATTGCGGTGGCTTTTTCCCATAATTCATCGCTTTTGATTTTAGACGAAGCCACCAGCGGACTTGACCCTATTGTGCGCGATGATATTCTCGATATGTTTTTAGACTTTGTACAAGACGAATCCCATTCGATTCTAGTATCATCGCACATTACCAGCGATTTGGAAAAGGTAGCCGATTATATCGTCTTTATCCACAACGGCAAAGTGGTATTTAATAAAACGAAAGATGAATTGAGATACAAATATGGGGTTATCAAATGTGGAGCGGCACAATTCGATGCCATCGACCCCAACGACGTAATCGCATATCGTAAACAGGACTATGAATGGGAGGTTTTAGTTGCCGATAAAACCGCCGCCCAAAAGAAATATCCTAAAGCGGTCATTGACCCGGCAACAATTGACGAGATTATGCTGCTTTATATAAAGGGGGAAGTGAAATGAAAGGTTTGTTGTTGAAGGATTTCTATTTAATCGAATCGGTTCTTTGGATTAACCTTGCGATTTTTACGGTGGTTGGCATCGCCTTGGCTTTTTTTACCTCGACATGGGTGTTGACTGTTCTGGCCACAATTATGCTGGGCACCGTCTCGGTGTCTACGATTAACATGGATAAGACATCGGGATGGCGCAAGTTTTCTGGGGTTATCCCCGTTGCCAAGAAGTTGGTTATGGACAGCAAATATGCCCTATACCTATTGCTGAGCGGGGCCGGCTGCCTTTTCGGCATGTTGCTGGGGGTGGTGACTTCCTTATTAAAAAATCAGTTGGAATACGATACCATGTTGATATTTATCGGCATTAGTATTGCCATAGCGCTGATTTCGGGAAGCATAACTATACCATGCAACTTCCTTTTCAGCGAAGAAAAAAGCATTATAAGCGTGGTTATTTCATATCCTCTGGCGGCGGCAATTTTTGCCGGAACCCTGTTTTTGTTTGAGAATCAGCAAGCCGCGTGTGGTGCGGCGGCGCTGTTGGGAATAATGGTTTTTATAATTTCTTGGAGAATTACAAGAAGACTTATTGCCGCCAAAGATATAGCATGATGTACGGAAAATAGTGAAGTGTGGCGGTTAGGGGAGACAAGGCGGTTGCCTTTTCTCCCCTTCAATTAATTATTGGCTATTTCATCCCCGTCCGGGAAGCGGGCTTTGATGTAGCGGTTCAGCTCCGGGGCGGGCAGGCTTAGGGCTTGCGGGTTATCGCTTAAGGCTACGGCGATGTTCAGTTCGGCGGTGTCTTTTTCCAGGCGCGCCAGGCGGAATTCGTTCAGGCCGTGCTGGCGGACGCCCCAGAAGTCGCCGGGGCCGCGCAGGCGCAGGTCGATATTGGCCAGTTCGAAGCCGTCGTGGCACTGCTCCATGGCCCGCAGCCGCTGCCGCGCTTCCGCCGATTTGGCTTCGCCCAGAAGGATGCAGTATGATTGCTCACTGCCCCGCCCTACCCGGCCCCGCAGTTGGTGGAGCTGGGATAAGCCGAAGCGCTCGGCGTGGTAGATGAGTATCACGCCGGCATTAGGCACGTCCACCCCCACTTCGATCACGGTGGTGGATATCAGCAGCCGGCATTGCCCGCCGGCAAAGGCTTGCATCGCCGCCCCTTTTTCCGCCGGGTTCATGCGCCCGTGGATAAGCTCGGGGCGGTATTTTTTAAAGCGGTTGTGGCTTAAAGCCTCATACAGGCCGATGGCGTCCTGCAGGTCCTGCTGCTCCGATTCCTCCACCAGCGGGCATACGATATAGGCCTGCCGCCCCTCGCGCAAGCGGCGCTCCAGGAAATCATACGCCTTCTCGCTCTCCTCAAAGCTGACAAAGGTGGTCTTTACCGGCTTGCGGTGCGGGGGCAGCTCGCGGATGGCGGACAGCTCCAGATGCGCGTAAAAGGTGAGCGCCAGGCTGCGCGGGATGGGGGTGGCGGTCATCACCAGATTATCCGGCTGTGCGCCCTTGCGGTCCAGCAGCGCCCGTTGGCGCACCCCGAAGCGATGCTGCTCGTCGATTACGATTAAGCCCAGATTATTAAATGAAAGCTTTTCCCCAATCAAAGCGTGGGTGCCCACCAGGATATCCAGCTCCCCGCTCTCACTGGCCTGCAGGATACGGCGGCGCTCGGCGGCGGGGGTGCCGCCGGTCAGGCAGGCTACCTCGCATGCACAGCCGGCGAAAAACTCGCTCAGGCTGCGGTAATGCTGGCCGGCCAGTATCTCGGTGGGCGCCATCAGCGCGGCCTGATAGCCGTTGCCTACCGCCTGGGCCATGGCCAGGGCCGCCACCACGGTTTTGCCCGCCCCCACGTCGCCCTGCAGCAAGCGGTTCATCTTGCGGGCGGCGGACATATCCTCCAGTATTTCCCGCAGGGCCTGCTCCTGGCCCGCGGTCAGCTTATAGGGCAGGCTCGCCAGGACCTGATGGCGCAAGGCGCTGTCGGCTGGGTGACGGACAAAGCCTGCATTCGCAGCGGTATGCGCAGCCGCGATGCCCAGCCGGTAAAGCATCAGCTCCTCCACCACCAATCGGCGGCGGGCGGCTTTCCACCCCTCCCGGTCAGTGGGGAAATGAAATTCCCGCAGCGCGTATTCGATATCGCATAACCCATATTGCGCTTTGAGCTCGGCGCTGAGCAGTTCGGGATAATCCGCGCCGTGTTCCTGTAAAAACCGAAGCATGAGCCCGCGCAGCCACTTTTGATTGAGGCCCGCGGTGAGCGGATAGACCGGCAGCACCGCATGTTTTTCCTCGCTTTGGTGCCATACCGTGTAATCGCTGACGGTAAAGCCCGCGCGCCCGGGATCGCTCCTGAGCTTGCCGGAGAGCAGCAACTCCATGCCCGGCTTGAGGCTGTTGGCGAGATAGGGCTGATTGAACCAGATGGCTTCCACATCGCCGCTGTCATCCCGCACCCAGGCGCGAAACAGCTGATGCCCGCGCCGTCCCGCTGTGCTGCGGGCGGACACGATGCTGCCCTTGATATGATAAAGCTCGCCATCGTCCCGGATATCGGCGATTGCGCTTACATTGGAGCGGTTGAAATAACTGTGCGGGAACAGCCAGAAAAGGTCAAAACATACCCTGACCCCCAGCTTACGAAGCCGTTCGGCGCGCTGCGGCCCCACACCCTTTAAGAATTGCACGGAATCATTAAAAATGTTCATCGCTTTAATTTTACCGGCCCTGCCGCAAGTGAGGGCATAAGCCGGTGGCCGGCCGGGGCCCTTTGATGCCTTTTATTCCACGCCGATATAAAACGAATAATGAGGTTGTCCGCCGAAATGGCATTCGACTTCACACTGGGGATAAGCCTCGGCCACGTTTTCCGCCATGCCCTCGGCTGCTTCGGCCTCCATCCCCTCGCCGTACAGCAGGGTCACCAGCTCCGCGTCGTCATCCATCATCAGTTCCAGCAGGTCGCCTAATACCACCGCCACGCTGTCGCCGCAGGCCATGATGGTTCCGTCCACCAGACCGATGACGTCACCTTCCTGAATGTCGAAGCCGTTGAGTTCCGTGTCGCGCACCGCGGTGGTGATCTCACCGTAACAAACCCCGGTCATGGCGTCTTTCATCTCATCAGTTACCTCTTCCAGTTCGCCGTCGGGCTGATAGGCGACCAGGGAGGATATCCCCTGCATTACTGATTTACTGGGCACTACCCGCACCGGCTTGTCGCACAGCTCGGCCGCCTGTTCGGCCGCCAGCACTATATTGCCGTTGTTGGGCAGGATAATGACCTCCAAAGAGGGGCAAATCTCACAGGCGCGGAGCAGGTCCTCGGTGCTGGGGTTCATGGTCTGGCCACCCTCCACCAGGCAGTCCACCCCCAGGCTGAGCAGGATGTCGGAAATGCCTTCGCCGGAAGCTACCGCCACCAGGCCAATGCCGGGCGCGGGGGCTTCGGGTTTCACCGCCGGTTGCTGCCCTTCCCACTGCTGGCGGTGCTCATGCACTTCCTCCAGCATATTGTTGATCTTTATATCGCTTAGTTCCCCGTAGGTCAGCGCCGTTTCCAATACCCGTCCGGGATGATTGGAATGAATATGTACCTTCACCAGCTCATCGCCGCCCACCACCAACATGGAGTCGCCCAGCGGCCCCAGCTTTTCCTGGATAATGTCGCAGTCCAAAGCCTCACCTTTTATCAGTAGCTCGGTACAATACTGGAAATCCAGTTCGACTTCTTCGCCGTCGTAGGGCAGGGCGTCAGGCACAGCGCTCAAAATGGGCTCCTTAGACTCAGGCTCATAAAAGGTAAACGGGATATCGTTGTCCTCCGCCAGCCCGCTGATGGCGCCCTCAAGAAAATACAACAGGCCGCTACCGCCGGCGTCAACCACTCCCGCTTCGCGCAGGATGGGCAGCATCTGCGGCGTGCGGGCCAGGGTGCGGCGTCCTGCGGTCAGGCCCTTTTGCATACAAGCGATGATATCTTCGTTTTCTTCCGCTTCCCGCTGACAGGCCGCGGCAATCTCCCGGATGACGGTGAGGATGGTCCCCTCCACCGGCTTCATTACCGCCTTGTAGGCGGTATCGGAACCGATTCTCAAGGCCCGGGCCACATCTTTGGCCGTAGCCTTGTCCTTATGCTCCAGCTCGCGCGCCAGGCCGCGGAAAATCTGCGACAGTATCACCCCGGAATTACCGCGGGCCCCCATAAGCGAACCCATGGAAATGCATTTCGCCACCTTGCCCAGCGGCAGCGCGCTGTTCTTTTCGCCCTCTTTCACCGCCGACAGCAGGGTGAGGTACATATTGGTGCCGGTATCGCCGTCCGGCACCGGAAAAACATTGAGTTTATTCACTTCATCGCGGTTTTGCTCCAATCGAATACAGCCCGCTTTTACCATGCGCACCAAGTCATTGCCATATATTTCTTTTAACACCAGTCAGCGTCCTCCCGTAAACATATCGGTTTGGGTTTAAGTACCGATTATTTATCCTTTATAACCCTTACTCCCATGATATTGACATTCACCTTGGCCACCGGAATGCCGGCATTGCCCTCCAGTTCATGCTTTACTTTTTGTCCCACATTATAGGACACCTCGGATATCGGGATGCCGTAACCGACGATCACCGCCACCTCCACAATCAAGCCTTCCTCGGTCTCGCTTACCGTGACGCCCTTGCGCATGGCGTCGAGCCCCAACAGGCTGGACAGGCCGCTCTGGATATTGCGCGCCGCCATGCCCACCAGGCCATAACAGCTCATGGCCGCCATCCCCGCCAGGGTGGCGATGACATCATCCTCTACCGTGACCCTTCCCCATTTGTTTTCCTTTACTGTAAACACCGGATATCGCCTCCTTAATCATTTGGCCTCTTTTATCATCCATGTCATCAAAAAAATTTTCCTTAGATATATTGCCCTTTTTGATTGCAAATGCTACAATGTACTTCGTATTGCAACAGGAAAGGGGGCACAATCATGGCTAAATGTGAAATCTGTGGAAAAGGCGTGACTTTTGGTAAGAAGTACAGCCATTCCCATATAAGGACCAACCGTCAATGGAAACCCAACATACAGAGGGTGAAAGCAATTGTAGACGGCTCTCCCAAAAAAGTTTATGTTTGTACGCGCTGCCTGCGCTCCGGCAAAGTACAGCGGGCCATCTAACAAAGAACTGTAAAATTAATATGAAGAGCCTTGGATTACTATTCTAAGGCTTTTCCTAGTTTTTTACCAGTATTTTTTAAAAAATACGTATTGAGCCATATTTTCTTTCATTATGTACCGGCCGGAAATATTTCAGGCATATGGAGCAAAAAGTCAAAGCTAAAACGACAGGAGGTTTTTTTATGGCAATATATGAATTTGAAGGCCATCGACCGCAGATAGACCCCACCGCCTTTATCCACCCCGACGCCACCGTCATCGGCGCGGTGACTATTGGCCCGGAATGCTTCGTCGGTGCCGGAGCCGTCATCAGGGGCGATTACGGCACCATCGCTATCGGCAGCCGCAGCAATGTACAGGAAAACGCCGTGCTGCACGCTGCGCCCGGTACCGACATGATAATCGGCAATGGCGTGCTGATAGGCCACGGCGCCATCATGCACGGCCTCACCCTAGCCGACGGCGCTTTGGTAGGGATGGGCGCCATCGTCAGCCATGAGTGCCACCTCGAAGCCGACGCCATGCTGGGGGCCGGTTCCCTGCTCCCCCCGCGCAAGACGCTTCATCGCCGTATGCTGGCCGTGGGCAGCCCGGCCAAGGAGATACGCGAGCTGGACGATAAAGCCGTTAAATCCAATGAAATGGGCATCGTTCTCTACAGCGGCCTGGCGGCGAGATACCACCAGAGCCTGCGCCGTATCGACTCCTGACAACACTTCCCATCCTAATGCAATCGGGAGCATTAACGATCATTACTGCAAGTCACCGCCCTCCCCGGCGGGTCACGCAAGCTTAGCGCGACCCGCCTAAGGACAGGCGGTGTCACTCATTTTGGCTTAACTTCGGCTTTTCGTTACAATAGCACCAGGCTCTGATGAGCCTAAAGCGCGTGAACGAAAGGAGACCTTTACCATGAAGCCACGAAGTAGATTCTTACTCCAACTGTGTTTATTGTTCTTAGTGCTGGGCGTCGGAATGATGATGGACGCCGAGCCGGCCTCCGCCGCGAACGGCACCCTGT
>JAUNBV010000094.1 GCA_030526885.1 Syntrophomonadaceae bacterium | reverse complement strand
GTGGTAAAGGTCTCCAAATCGAACCCACCGGAGAAATAGCGTCCGTCGCCGGTGATGACGATACCTTTCAGCTCCTCCTCCTCATTCACGCGGTCCACCAATTGGTTCAGGCCTTGCAGGGTATCGGTGGTTACGGCATTGACCTTGCCGTATTTGAAGGTAAAGATTGCGATGTTATCCTCGAATTTCAGTTCATATGACATGTGATAAACTCCCCTTCCCAGAATGTTTTAGCTTATATTATATAATCATCGCCCGCCATCCTGCCGGTATGGGTTTATTCCTCGCCCAATACATAGCCGGCAATATTGCGGCAATGGTCGCCGATGCGCTCCAGATTGCTGAGCATATCCAGGAATACGGCGCCGTTGCTGCCGTTGCACTTAAATTCATTTAAGCGGCGGATGTGCTCGCGGCGGTAATCCTGCTCCATTTTATCAATGGCGTTTTCATTGATTACCACCTGCCGGGCCAGATCGCGGCGATCATAATGCATCGCTTCCAGCGCCAGGGCTATGGTGTCGGCGGTGACCCGGATCATGTGGTTCAATTCATCCCGCGCTTCATCGGAGAACACCACCCCGTATTTCTGAGAATACTCCGCCTGCTCGAATATGTTTTCACAGTGATCGCCGATGCGCTCGATATCGTTGACCGCCTGCAACAGCATATAGGTCCTGGCCGATTCCTCAAAGGACAGGTTGCGCTGCGAAACCAGCACTATATAGTCGGTAATCTCCCGTTCCAGCCGGTCTATGGCATTCTCCAGCTCGATACCCCGCTCCAGGCATGCCTTGTCCTCCGGATACTCAAAATAGCGGATGGCATTGTCAAACGCTTCCTGCGCCAGCCGCCCCATGCGCAGGGTCTCGCGCAGAGCCTGGGTGATGGCCATGGGGGGATTGTTCAGGAAGCGCTTGTCGATAAAGCGCGGCGTGGCCTCGTCCTCTTCCGTCGTCGCTTTATCCGGCACCAGTTTGGTCACCAGCCAAGCCAGCCCCGCCACGAACGGCAGATGAATTAAAGTATTGGCGATATTGAACACCGCATGGGTCTGGGCGATCTGCAGTTTAACATTCATGGTAGCCCAGGAATCAAAGCCGGGCACGATGGCAAACGCGGTATTGGTTATCCACGTCACCATCGGCTCGAATATGCCGATCATAAATAAAGGCAAAAATATCAGGGTGCCGATGACGTTAAACAAGGTATGGCTGAGCGCGGCTCGTTTGGCCGCCACCCCCGCGCCCAGAGCGCCGAAAAAGGCCGAGGTGACTGCGGTGCCGATATTATCGCCAAACAGGATGGGTACGCATTGCTGATAGGTCATGGCCCCCTGCTCCGCCAACTGCTGCATGACGCCGATGGTAGCGGCGCTGCTCTGCACCAGCACGGTAAACACCACTCCGATCAGCACTCCCAGCCAGGCATTGTTATCCACGCCGAGCATCAGCTCGGTAAATATGGGCAGGTCTTTGAGCGGGGAAAGACCGCCGCCAATAACGCTGAGGCCGTAAAACATCAGGCCGAAGCCGAGGATGGCCTGCGCCACCATCTGCACTTTTTTGTTTTTGGTCAAAATATAGATGAGAGCGCCCACGCCCACGATGGGGAGGCTATAAGCCTGGACATTAAAACCGATGATAAAGACGGTGAGGGTGGTGCCGATATTGGCCCCCATGATAATGCCGATGGCCTGCCGAAGGGTAAGCAGCCCGGCGTTGACCAGGCCTATGCTCAGAATGGTGGTGGCGGTGCTGCTCTGCACCAAAACGGTGGTGGCCATACCGGTCAGCACTCCGCGCAGTGGATTTTTGGTGCCCTTTTCCAAAATACTGCGCATCCGGTCGCCGGCTACCTGTTGGAGACCCTCCGTCAGCAACCTCAAGCCGAACAGAAATAGTCCCAGCCCGCCAATGAAGGCGAACACTATTGCCAAGGTCGAAGCCTGCATCGTCGATCCTATCCTCCGTCTATCTCATCCTTCGTGTTTATTATACACGTTTTTTTTATGCGCGGGAAATTTTTAGATGAACTTTTATATATTTTTCTCAGCGCCTGCCCGCCGTCGGCTGATGTGCGGCGGCGCGCCAATACTGCGCCTCGGCGCTTAAAACCGTATAATTTGCCTTACGCTATTGGGAAAATAGCATAAAAATGATAGAATGAGTTGTATTCAAGTTTAATGCGGAAAGGTTGTTATTATGTCCGTTTTACTGGCTGCCATAGACCCTATCGCTTTTTCCGTCGGGCCCATCAGCGTCCGCTGGTACGCTATCTTAATTGTCAGCGCCATCATCATCGGTGCAGCCATCGCCCTGAAAGAGATAGAGCGGCAGGGACTGGACGAGGACGCTTTCCTAAACACGCTCTTGGTGGCCGTGCCCTGCGCCATTCTGGGTGCGCGGCTCTATTACGTCATTTTTACCTGGGGTTATTACAGCCAGCATCCGGGGGAAATCCTGGCTATCTGGAACGGCGGGCTGGCCATTCACGGAGCGCTGATCGGCGCCCTGCTGGCCGGAGGGCTGATGCTGTATCACTATAAGCAAAGCGTGTGGAAGGTTTTCGATGTGGCCGCGCCCTGCCTGGCCCTGGGGCAGGCCATCGGGCGCTGGGGCAATTTTTTCAACCAGGAAGCCTACGGATATGTAGTCGATAAGGCGCAGGTGCCCTGGGCCATGTTTATCGACGGCGCTTATCGCCATCCCACCTTCCTGTATGAATCCATCTGGGATTTTGCGCTCTTCGGCTTCCTGCTGTGGCTACGGCGCCGCCAAGGAGTATTGGAGGGCGAAATGATCCTGTCCTACTTCATCATCTATTCATTGGGGCGGGTAGTTATCGAGAATTTCCGCACCGACAGCCTGATGCTGGGCGAACTCCGCGCTGCGCAACTGATAAGTCTGCTGCTCATCGCCGGCGCGGGAGCGCTTATTATCTGGCGCCGTAAAAAAGGCCGCGCCCCGCTGTACGAGCTGCGGCCTTAGGCCAAACGCGGTGAAATCGGCTAAATTTCCATCTCCTCTTCCGCTTTGCCGCCGTCGTCCTCATTATCCAGCAGGGTTAAAGCTTCGGCGGCGGGCAAAGCTTCCACTTTTTTGAGTTTGCGCTCCACCGCCCGGCTGCGGGTAGCGGCAGCGTCTATACTGTTGCTGGCTTCCTGCAATTTCTTCTGCACCTTTTCCAACGAGTTGCCAAAGCGGCTAAACTCGGTCTTGACCGCGCCCAGCACCTGCCACACCTCGCCGGAACGCTGCTGAATGGCCAGGGTACGGAAACCCATGGAAAAAGAGCTGACCATGGCCGCCAGCGTGGTAGGCCCGGCCACTACCACCTTATAGTCCCGGCGCAAAGCCTCGGACAGCCCCGGCCTGCGCAAGACTTCGGCATACAAGCCCTCGGTGGGCAGGAACATGATGGCGAAATCAGTAGTTAGCGGGGGTTCGATATATTTTTCGCCAATGTTTTTGGCTTCGCCTCGAATGCGCAGTTCCAGTTGTTTGCCGTATTGCTCCGCCATTGCCGCGTCAGCCTGCTCATAAGCCTCCAGCAAGCGCTGATAATCCTCCACCGGGAATTTGGCGTCGATGGGCAGCCACAATTGCCCCTGCGTTTCGTCCGGACCCGGCAGGCGTATGGCATATTCCACCCGCTCACGCCCCTGCCGCACCGCCACATTGCTGCCATACTGTTCGGGGGACAGCATATCCTCCAAAATATTCCCCAACTGCACCTCACCCCAGGTGCCGCGGCTCTTCACATTGCCCAATACCTTTTTCAGGTCGCCCACGCCCTCGGCCAGGCTCTGCATCTCGCCCAAGCCCTTATGCACCAAATCCAACCGCTCGCTTACCAGCTTGAATGATTCGCCCAGCCGCTGTTCCAGGGTAGCATGAAGTTTTTCGTCCACCACCTGCCGCATCTGCTCCAGCTTCTTGCCGTTATCCTCCTGCAGTTCTTTCACGCGGTGCTCCAGGGTTTGGCGCATCTGCTCCAGCTTTTCCTCGCTGCCCTGACGGGAGTCCTTTATCTGACGGGCAAAGCTCTCCAGTTGCTGGCTCTGCAAATCGCTCATCGATTTTAACTGCAAAGCGAAGCTGTCCCACTGCTGTTGCTGCAGGGCGGCCTGGGCGCTCATTTGGGTGCTGACCGCAGTTTCAAACGCCTTGATGCTGCCGCCCAACTCCTCGCGGTCGCTGCGGGACGCGGCCTGGCTCTCCTCCCGTCCCGCCGCCATCTCCATGCGCAGCAGCTGCGCCAGGTCATCATTCTTCTTCAACAGCTCATCCTGTTTCAAGGCGGCCGCGTCCAATTGCTGCGACACCCATAAAATATTGCCGCGCAGCATTTTAAGCTGCATAAAAGCGAATATCCCCAGCGTCATCAGTAATAGCGGTATTACCAGCAGAACCGCCAATATCAGCGTATCCATCGTCATGTTCCGTCTCCCCTTCGACCGCGTGCCGCGGTTTATTAACTGCATCCTATTGTATCGAATACCACGGCGCTTGTCTAATCAGGCGCTCCCACTTTCAAAAACGCTTCCCGCACAATTTTCTCGCATTATTTTGACACATTTTGTAGGTAATGGTTTATAATTGCATAATGTGGGACAAACCCGAACGGGAGGGTAATGATGACGCTGACCGCGAGTGAAAAACAGTTTTTTTTGCGCAATGAGCGACAGGTAAATGAACTGGTAAGCCGGATTATGGCCATATTTTTGTTGGTGCTGTGCGGTTTGCTGGTGGCGTCTTATTTCCATATCTTTAAAGTACCGGTACGCGACGTATTAAGTATCATGGCGGGGGCCATCGGCTTTGAACTGGTGCTCCTGTTGCTGTTGCGGATCGACGCCCCTTCCAACCTCGTGAAGTATTACGGCGTGATCTCCATTCAGTTTTTGATTAGCGTGATGATTGCCAATGCCTACTTCGGCATCTACATGTGTTTTATTCTGGCGCCGGCCATAAGCTGTCTGTATTTTGACCGGGTGTTTACGCGCCAAATTGCGATTTTAGGCTATCTCATGATGCTTATCGCGCTTTGGTTCCGCGCGCCGTTGGCTATTGTGCTGGCTTTTCCGGGCTATACGGTAACGGAATGGTATATCGCTTTCGGCCTGGGCTATACCCTGGAATATGTGGCGCTGTGCACCGTGCTGTTCGCTCTGGCGGATCGTACCCGCAGATATTTAGAAAAGCTTTATGAGCGCAATGAGCGGATCAGCGATATTCAAACCAAGGCCATTTTCCGCTTTGCCGACCTGATCGAATCACGGGACGACAGCACGGGGAAGCATGTGAAACGCACCAGCCGCTACGTGCAGTTGCTGTTGGAGCAGATGAAACAGGACGAATTTTTCCGACATCAGCTCAACGAGTATGACTATGTCAACATCCTGATGGCAGCCCCGCTGCACGATATAGGTAAAATAAAAATCCCGGACGCCATTTTGCTGAAGCCGGGTAAACTGACTGCGGATGAGTTTAATTTGATCAAGCGCCACTCCTGCGACGGCGGCGATATCATCATCCAGACCATGGACGGCATTGAGCAGGAGGATTTCGTGCATCATGCCCGGGATATGGCGCGCTTCCATCATGAAAAGTGGGACGGCACCGGCTACCCGGCGGGCCTGTCCGGGGAGGATATCCCCATCAGCGCGCGGGTGATGGCGGTGGCGGACGTTTTTGACGCTCTGGTCAGCGAGCGTTGCTATAAAGAAGCCTTTGATTTAGATCAAGCCTTTACCATCATGGAAGAGGGCAAAGGCGCGCATTTCGATCCCCGTTTGGTAGATTTATTCCTCGCGGCACGCGAACAGGTCGAAGCGGTCATAAACGAATAACCATGGCCAAGCGAGGCGCAACATGGTGTTGGCGGCAAAAAAAGCGGCTGCCGGAGATATTTCCAGGCGCCGCTTTATTGACTGCATTGAGGCGTAATATTTATTCCTTGACCGTTTCGGCCTTATCCACTAATTCATCCAGTTTATCGTCGTCTTCCTGCGATTTGCGGAAGCCTTTAATGGCTTTGCCCACCGATTCTCCCAAGGCCGGTAATTTGCCGGGGCCAAAAATGATCAGTACGATAACCAATATCAAGCCCAGCTCCCAAGGCCCGAAATTCCCTATAAGTCCAAACATCAGCTATCCCTCCTTGCTGCACGAGCGGTGCTGTTAATAACCCATGATTAAATGCTACGGCCATTGTACTCCCTGCCGACAAAATATGCAAGCATTATTTCGGACGATGGGGGCTGTGCAGGAAAGACTTCACCAGATTGAGTCGGCACATATCGCCTTCGGTGACCTGCGCGATGGCGTTTTCCGCGCCCAGCAACCGCTCGCTGATGGCCGCTGCATCTATCCCCCGGAGCCCTAGCTCTGCCACCCGGCGGTAGAGTTCTTCCCACCATTCCAGTTTGTCCCGCAAGCGCCTGCCGCCTCTAGCTCATATGGAAGAAGCCCCTGGGCATGACCGGCTTTCCCTCGGCCCTGCATTGGCGGCGGTAATCCCTCCACACCGGGCTTAACCAGGTGCGGCGGTAAACGTAGCGGGCAATTCTGTTGGGCGGCAGCCACACCTGGTCCCGCAGCGCCAAAAACTGTTCGGGATCCATGGGCATGACATTCTGTCCGATGCCATGGGCCAGCATGATTTTACTGGCGCCCAGCGCGGACACCCTTTCGATACTGGCCTCCATTTCGGCGTGATAAAGAACCTGAAACGGCAGGAAGTACCGCCCCTTGACCTCATTAAACATGTCCACCACATACAATATGCGGTCGGAGGGATGATATATGCCCATGTCAAACATGGTATGGCCCGGTATCCAGAAGGCCTGCCAGTCCTCAAAAAAGGGTAACGGGTCGCCATTATAAAGCCGATAGTCGGGGTGGAGCATACGGGGAAAGCGCAGGCTTTCGCGCGGCATTTTACGGAGCTGAGCCATCCGACGGGTCATGAAGCGCTCCAACTTATGCTGCATCAAACCCGCGAAACCGGGATAAGCTCCGTCAATGCCATAATGCGCCGCCAGGGGTATGCCGTAGCGCCCCCGCAGCAAATGGGCACCGCCGGCGTGGTCGGGATGCATGTGGCTTACCATCGCCAGCTTGATATCGGTCATGGGCCGGCCGATAACCTCCCGGCAATAGCTTTCCAGACGCGCCACATCCCCCGGCGCGCCGCAGTCCGGCAACAGCATGCCATGCTGATATTCGATTATGAACAAGGTGGACAAGTATCCCTTGACGCTGTGGAGCTTGTAATCGCCGCGTTCCATGCTTTTCCCCTTAGGTTAGTTTAATCACCCAGCAGTTTCTGCCGCGGGGCCTGATTGAAAAGCGGCCGGCGTTTGGCCATGAAGGCCGCTACCCCCTCTTTAAAATCCGGTGAACTGAAAGCCAGCACCTGATAGAGGTTTTCGAGGTCCATCTGCTGGTAAAAATCGTTCTTTATAGCCCCGCGCAGCAGCTTTT
>JAUNBV010000093.1 GCA_030526885.1 Syntrophomonadaceae bacterium | reverse complement strand
CCACCCGGGGTCGGGAAAATGGGCTGCGAGACTCCATCGCCTTGTTGAGAAAATAACGCAGCATAGCCTGCGTAATGTCGAAGTCGGCGATGACGCCGTCCTTCATGGGGCGGATGGCCACAATATTGCCCGGCGTGCGGCCAATCATCTTTTTGGCCTCCGCGCCCACCGCCAACACCTTGCCAGTATCGTTCTGGATGGCCACCACCGACGGCTCCGTCAGCACCACGCCTTTATCTTTTACATGAACCAGAGTATTGGCGGTTCCTAAATCTATTCCCATATCCCTGTTCCCAAACATCCTCTTACCTCCTCATTATCGTTAAGCCCTTCAGGCCCTGTCCCGACAGTTTCCCTAAAGGCCACACCCTCTTTTCATTATAACAGATTCTGCGGACATCTACGCTATATCAAACCTTTTTCTTTCATTGAAACATATTGCTTGTCACCGATTACGATATGGTCTTCCAGTCTGATGCCCAACAGTTCCCCCGCCTCCCGCAGCCTGAGGCTGACCGCGATATCCTCCCGGCTGGGCTCGGGATTGCCGCTGGGATGATTATGTACCGCGATTACGGCATTGGCCGAACGTTTGATTGCCGTCTTGAACACCTCGCGGGGATGGACGATGGAATTATGCAGCCCGCCAACCGAAATATCGGTCATCTCCAGCAAGCCGCCCTTACGGTCGAGATACAGCACCCGAAAATGCTCGCGGTCATAATTGCGCATCTCCTCCATCACCAGGGCCGCCACATCGGCGGGGCTGCCGATGATATCGCGCGCCTGAAACTCCTGCGCCGCCCGCCGCCCCAGTTCCAGCGCGGCCTTGATCTTTATAGCCCGGGCCGGGCCGATGCCCTTTTCCGACGTCAACTCTTCCACCGAAGCGGTTTTTATCATCCGTAGCCCCTTATACCGGCGCAGCAAATCATAGGCTAAATCCAGGGCGCTCCGGTCCCTGGTGCCAGAATCTATAATCACCGCCAAGAGCTCCGCATCGCTCAAAGACGGCTCCCCGCCGCGCAGCATCTTTTCCCGCGGGCGCATCTCCTCCGGTAAATCCTTTATCCTGGCCTTATACTGCAAAGCGCCTCATCCCTTTACATATATATCGCGTATATATCGCGCGATCGCGCTAACTGTTTTGCAACAGATTAAAGCTCAGCATCTCCATATTTACCGTCAAATCCACATTGCGCAGCTGCACCCCATGCGGGACGCGGATAACGCAGGGCGCAAAGTTAAGGATAGCCCTACTCCCCGCCGCCACCAGCCGATCCGCCACCTCCTGCGCCGCAGCCGCCGGCACCGTAATCAGCGCCATCTCGATCTCCTGCGCGGCTATCAGCTCCTCCATACGTTTTATATCAGCCACCACCACCGGTCCCGCCGCCTTGCCTATCAGCATCGGATTGACGTCGACCGCGGCTTTTACCGTATAGCCCTTATTATAAAAACCGGGATAGCAGGCCAGAGCCCAGCCCAGGCGGCCGACCCCCACGATCATAATCCGCCGCTGCTTATCCTGCCCCAAAATCTCCCGCAGGGAATCGTAGAGCCGCTCTACCTGATACCCCACGCCCCTGGTGCCAAACGCGCCGAAATATGCCAGGTCCTTGCGTACCTGAGCCGAACTCACCCCAGCGCATCGCGCGATATCACGCGACGACACCGTATCGACTCCCTCCGCCATCAACTGCCCCAGCAGCCGTGAATAAACCACCAGCCGCATCACCGAAGCCTCCGGAATCTTATAGACCCTCACGCTCGCTCCCCCTTTTGTGAACATGTTTATTTTATCACATCGGCCACCGCATATAAATAGGTGCAAAGTCAACCTTAAAATTTAAAAGGCCGGGGCTAAAGACCCCGGCCGGTAGCTCTGTTATTTTTGCCGCTATTTTCAGCGCAGCAATGCGCGCACCGGGCCCACCAGATAAAAGGAGCCGCACACCAGCAGGTAGTCATAGTCGGGTAATCTTTCAAGCGCGATTTGTAGGGCCCGGCTGATGCTTTCCTCCGCTATGGCTTCCCGCTCCGGCCACTGCCACTGCCAATACCCCGCCACGCGCTGCCAAGCGGCGGCGCGGTCGCCTTGGGGGCGGGTGATGACGGCTCCCCCGCAGCATTGGGCCAGCGGGTCGATGACATCTTTAAGCTCTTTGTCGTCCAACAGGCCGCACAGCAGCAATCCCCGGCCATCGGGCAGCAGGGAGCGCAGGGCGGCGCTCACGGCGCGCGCCCCCTGGGGATTATGCGCCGCGTCGAGTATTATCAAGGGTTCCCGGCTCATTATCTCCATCCGCCCGGGCATAACCGCGGTGGCCAGCGCATCTGTGAGCGCGGCGTCATCCACCGAATAGCCCTGTGTGCGCAGATATTGCACTGCCTTGACCGCCAGCGCGAGGTTAAGGCGTTGATATTCACCGACCAGATTAAATTTCAGGTCTGTTAGCCGCAATTTCCCTGCGGCTATGTCCAGCACCTGCCCCTCGAGGCTCTGGCGGCGAAGGGTAACGCTCACCCCGGCGGTGTCCAGCAGCGGGGCCTGTAGCTGGCGCGCGCGCGCCGCCACCACGGCGCGGGCATCATGGGGCATAGTGCCGATCAGCACCGGTACGCCGGGTTTGATAATCCCGGCTTTATTGGCGGCGATCTCCTCCAGCCTGCCGCCCAGAAAAGCGGTGTGGTCGTAGTCGATACCGGTAATGACCGCCAGCAGAGGGACGATGACATTGGTGGAATCAAAACTCCCCCCCATCCCTACTTCCAGTACCGCGATTTCCGCCCGTTCCTGCCGGAACAGCAGAAACGCCATGGCGGTCAGCACCTCAAATTCGGTGGGATGCTCACCGCCCCGGGCGATGATGTCGGGCACCACAGCTTTTACCTGCTGCAGAGCGGCATATACCCGGTCGGCGGCGACGGGCCTGCCGCCGATGGTAAAGCGTTCGCGGTAGCTGTGCAGATGGGGCGAGCTGAAACGGGCGCAGCGATAGCCGGCCCGGTGGAGCATGTGGGCGATCATCATGGAAGTCGAGCCTTTGCCGTTGGTCCCGGCTATATGTACGCAGTTTAAGCCCTGCTGCGGGTTATCTAACGCCGTCAGCAGGGCGGTGATGCGGGACAGCCCCGGACGGCTGCCCCGGGCGCATAGCTCGGTCAGTTCCTGTTCAATCAGGAGTTCAGGCTGTGCAGGCGTTGTAACACTCCTTCTTTCTTTTGCCGCGCTTCCTCGGCCTTGGCCCTTTCCTTGGCAATGACTTCCGGCGGGGCTTGGGCGGTAAATTTCTCGTTGTTTAGCTTGCCCTCCGCCTTGGCCGCTTCGGCCTCGGCGCTTTTTAATTCCTTGAGCAGGCGTTCCTTTTCCTTGCCGATGTCGATGAGCCCTTCAAGCGGCACATAAATCTGCATCCGGGCCGACAATACGGAAGCCGATTGGACGGGTTTTTCCGGCAGTTCGGCTTCTATCCGCAGCGATTCCAGCCGCGCCAGCCGGATGATATATTCCTGATTGTCAATAATGCCACGGCGGCGCTCCGCTTCGGGGATGAGCAGTACCGCATCGAGCTTAGCCCCCGCGGGGATGCGGAATTCGGCGCGGATATTGCGCAGGCCGCGCACCGCCGCCATCAGATCGTTCATCTCCTCTATGGCCGCGGCGCAGATAAGCCCCTCGTCCGCCTGCGGCCAGGCCTGTATCATCAGGCTTTCACCGTGTCCCGGCAGGGCCTGGTACAGTTCCTCCGACAAAAAGGGCATAAAGGGATGCAAAAGGGCCAGGATGCCGTTTAACGTATCCCGCAGCACATTCTGCGCCGTGCGGCGCTTGGCCGTATCCTGCTCCGGGGTCAGGCGCTGTTTGCACAGCTCGATATACCAGTCGCAAAAGTCGTCCCAGATGAAATCGTAGATGCTGCGCGCGGCTTCGCCCCAGTCGTAAGCGTCAAGCTGGAGGGTCATGTCCCACACGCACTGCTGGAAGCGCGAGATAATCCATTTATCCGGCAGGGTGAGCTCGTCAAACTCCAGGTTGACCGGCTCATAATCATCCAGGTTCATCAGCACAAAGCGCGAGGCGTTCCAGATTTTATTGGCAAAATTCCTGGTGTTCTCTACCTTTTCCCAGTTAAAGCGGATATCGTTGCCGGGGCTCACGCCGGTCACCAGCGAAAAACGCAAGGTATCGGCGCCGTATTTTTCAATCACCTCGATGGGGTCGATGCCGTTGTTCAGCGATTTGCTCATCTTACGCCCCTGCCCGTCCAAGATCAGCCCGTGGATGTTCACAGTATGGAAGGGTGTCTTATGGGCGTGGTGCAGCCCGGAAAAAATCATGCGCGCCACCCAGAAGAAAATGATATCGCGTCCGGTCACCAGCACGCTGGTGGGATAAAAGGTTTGCATATCCGCCGTGTCCTCCGGCCAGCCCAGGGTGGAAAAAGGCCACAGGGCGGAGGAAAACCAGGTGTCCAGCACATCCTCGTCCTGCCGGAGTTCCTCATGGCCGCAGCCCGGGCAGGCGGTGGGGTCGGACTTGCTGCAGATCACTTCGCCGCAGCTATCGCAATACCACACCGGGATGCGGTGTCCCCACCATAGCTGGCGGGAAATGCACCAATCGCGGATGTTTTCCATCCAGTTGATATAGATGCGGGTAAAGCGTTCCGGCACGAAACGGGTATCGCCGCTGAGCACCGTCTCGATGGCGGGCTTGGCCAGCGGCTGCATCCGCACGAACCACTGCCGCGATACCATGGGCTCCACCACGGTGTTGCAGCGTTGGCAATGGCCCACCGCATGGCGGTGTACCTCATGCTCCAGCAGCGCGCCCCGCGCGCGGAGATGGTTTACTACCGCCTCCCGGCACGCGTAGCGGTCCATACCGGCGTAAGCGTCTCCCGCAGCTTCGTTCATGGTGCCGTCAAGATTCATTACGCTGATGGTGTCCAGCCCATGCCGCTGCCCCATGTCGAAATCATTGGGATCATGGGCGGGGGTCACCTTGACCGCGCCGGTGCCAAACTCGCGGTCCACATAATCATCGGCAAACACCGGTATCTTCCTGCCCACCAGCGGCAGCACCACCATTTTGCCCACCAGCCCCCTATAGCGTTCATCCTCCGGATGTACCGCCACCCCGGTATCGCCCAGCATGGTTTCGGGGCGGGTGGTGGCTACCACGATGAATTCGTCGCTGTCCTCCACCGGATATTTCAAATACCACAGCCCGCCGTCCTCGTCCTCATGCTCCACCTCGATATCGGAGATCGCGGTTAGGCAGCGCGGGCACCAGTTCACGATATAATCGCCCTGATAGATGAGGCCTTCCTCATACAGATTGACAAAAACTTCACGCACCGCGCGGGAGCAATTTTCATCCATGGTAAAGCGCTCCCGCTCCCAGTCGCAGGAGGAGCCCAAAAGGCATAACTGCCGCGTGATGCGGTCGCCGTACAGATTTTTCCATTCCCACACCCGTTCCAGAAAGGCTTCCCGCCCCAGTTGCTGACGGCTGACGCCTTCCTGCGCCAAAGCCTCCTCCACCTTGGCCTGGGTAGCGATTCCGGCATGGTCGGTACCGGGTACCCACAGGGTATTGAAGCCCTGCATCCGGCGCCAGCGGATAAGTATATCCTGGATGGTATTGTCCAGCGCATGGCCCAGATGCAGTTGACCGGTGACATTGGGCGGGGGCATCACCACCGTAAAGCTCTCCCCTGTACCGGACGGGCGAAAATACCCCCGTTCACGCCACCACCCATACCATTTCTGCTCCACCTCCGCCGGTTCGTACACCGCGGCCCGCTGTTTGCCCGTTTCCATCGTAACGCGCCCTCCTTAATATATATCGTGCCTTAAATTCATTTCATCTGCTTATTGTACTGACTTTCCCCCCTTAATAGCAAGGATTTACGAGAAAAAACATCATGCCTCCATATTTTGCGTTCAATATGCCCCCTGTACATACCCGCTTTAACTATGCTAAACTATTTTGGCCAATATAAATTTATAAAAAGGTGTGAATAAAACATGAGCAAAACCCGAGCGGGACGCAACGAGCCCTGCCCCTGCGGCAGCGGCAAAAAATACAAAAATTGCTGCTGGGAGCTGGACGAGCTCATCGGCGACAGCGACAATCCCTTCGACCGCGCCAATGAGTTGATGATGCAGTGTAAAATGCGGCTGGAACGCGAGTATGAGGACAGCCTGAGCCGGCTGCGCCAGGATTTCCTGCAGCGCTTTTTGGCCCACACGGTGGAAATGAAGCTGCCGGAAGCCCAGGAGACCTTTTATTCCGATTGGCTGTGGTTTGACCTTTTGGATGAGGACGACAACACGCTGGCCTGGGAGTACATGAACCGCAATCTCGAGTTGCTGCCGCAGCCGCTGATGCAATGCCTGGCGGCGCTGGCCTTGTCTCATCTGTCGGTGTATCAGGTGGTGGAAAGCGCCGGGGTGGAGCTAGGGGTGCGCGACCTGTTCACCGGCCGCGAAATATTAGTTTATTTAAAGGAACCGTTTGAAATGCCGGATAAAAGCGAGCCCCTTTTGCTGCTGGGGCGGCTGGTGTTTTTCAAGGACGCCGCCGTTTTCTCCGGCATGGTGCTGGTGATAAACGATCAGTCGGGCATCAGCGACTTTATCTGTGAGCATGTCGATTTCCTGCAGGCCCAGGCCCCGGACTTAAATCACGCGGAAGTGCTGAAATTCAACTCCGCGCGCGTGTTCGGCATCTTCGACCACGCCTCCCGGGGACGCTATCTCGCCATGAACGACATGCGCTGCGCCACGGTGGATGACGGCGAAGCCGCCGCCCTGCGCGGGCAGCTTGACCATGACCGGCGTTTTGCGCCTGAGCTTAGCTGTGCCGGCATCGACTGGTACCTGCCCGCCGAACGCAAGGGTTTTAGGGCTATCGGCCTGGGACCGCAAAAGCTCATTTTGTGCAGCGAAATCCTGTCCGAAATGAAAGAATCCCTCGACTTCCTGATGGAGGCAGCCGAGGGCATCGCCGGGCGTTTGACCGTATTTCACAATAACCTTTTAGGCATTTATCCGGAGGATGAATATACCGGCCTATGGCTGGAAGCCACCCGGCTGCGGGAAAGCGACCGCTGGCTGCGCACCCCCTACCCGGAACTGGACGGCAAGACCCCGCAGGAAGCAAGGACCGACGAAGCCGGCCGGGAGCGGCTCCATCAACTGCTCAACGACCTGTCCGCGAAAGCGGAGGAAGGAAGCGAAGGACAGGCCCTGCTGGAATACCTGCGCCTGCGCATCGTTTAAACATTTGCCGCCCCGGCCTCGCCCCAAAGCATTCTTTCGCGCCATGCCACCGATGGTACGCGGCGGCGGCGGACTCAAGCGGCGCCGCATGGCCTGTACGGGATGGGCGCCCATTGTTTCCTAAAGGCAGCTTTGGGCTAAACGCGGGCGTTTTGAAGGGCAGTATGAGATGGGCGGTATGGGTGTCACAAACCCGGGTCGGCTTGTTCGGGGCTCTAACCCCGTTTTCACGGCGATTGTTCGTGTTTTGTTAAGTGAAGGGCGATCATTACTAAGCGATTTCTAAGGTCAGGCTGTTTAAGCGGTCAATAC
>JAUNBV010000092.1 GCA_030526885.1 Syntrophomonadaceae bacterium | reverse complement strand
TTATCGGCGGCGCTTCGCGCATTATGGACTATGTCGAAAAAAGCCGGCTCGAGCCCGGGCTGGAGCTGGAGAATGCGCAGATCAATATGAGCGCCGTAGAGAGCTACCGCTACCATATTACTGCTGAGTTCGAATATGAAGGCCGAAAGGAGGTGATCAGTGAGTTAGCCGGAGAGAAGGAAATGGGGAAAACGCATATAAAGGGGGAGATGGTAAACAGCGCCGTCGATATCTACTTTATTGACGGTATGATTTACAATTACGATTCCTATACCAAGAAGTGGATGCTGATAGACAGCGGTCGCAGCAACTCCGAGGAATTGCTTATCGCAGAATTAAATCCCCTGTCCAATCTACGCTTCATTACTGTGGGCAACCCGGAGAAGCTGGGCTTTGAGGAAGCAGATGGGGTGGAATGCCTGGTGGTAAAATGTCATCCCGAGGTCGACAGCCAGGCGCTGGCCAATCTGTGGAAGGATTTTGAGTATGTGTTATGGATAGATTATAAGACCGATACCATACGCAAGTTTACCCTGACTGCTACCAGCAAAGCCAATGCCGGAACCACATTGCATATCAAAGTAGACCTGACCGATCTCGATGAAGAAATCGGGATTAAAGCACCGCAGTGATGGATTGAGAATTGCCTGTTACCTGCCTCGGAACTGTGCCCCGAAGCGGTATTAGGCATTGAGTGCCGGTTGCCGGTCATGAGCGGTCAGATGCTTTTGCTTGATCTGACGGCTGATGACCGGCAACCGGCGATTTTTAAGCGGGTTATACCAGATTGGAAGGAAATACGTAGAGACACTCCCGGTCGGCTTGCCAGGCGCATTGCATAAAGTACTGCAACTCGCGGATTACTTCTTCGAATTCATCTGCGTTGGCGGCCTGGGTTTGCAGTTCAAACTTCCATACCGGAACCTGTATCCAGTTCAGCAGCTGCAGTTCCTCCAGCCCGTCCTCTAAAAACTCCAGTTCGGTCAGAGGCAGCGAAAATGGAGTCTGAGCCTTGCTCTTTACGTGTTGCTCCAGCTGCTGGATAAAAGCCTTGAGCAGGGCCTCCTTGTCCGGCGTCACTGCATATTGAAACAGTATTTCATATAGGTTTTGCGCCAGTTTGATAGAGGTTACCAGCGGCAACATCAGGTGCATCTCTTTCTTCACAAATTCCAGTTTGAAAGCGATATGCTTTTCCACTTATGTCATTCCTCCCATTATTTATCGTGCACCTAATAGATTATCTGAAAAATCGCCGTTTCACAAGTGCGAAATCTAATTTAAGGGGATATTTCTTTTCTTGCCGGGACGGTTATGATAAAATAAATCCGAAATTACTGGGAAAGGGCCGTGGACATGCACATCGCCATTGACGGGCCGGCAGGGGCGGGCAAGAGCACGGTGGCCAGATTGTTGGCCCGCCGCCTGAATTATATATATGTTGACACCGGTTCCATGTACCGTGCGGTCACCCTGCGCGCGCTGCAGTCGGGTGTGGAGCTGGAAGAAGGCTCCGCGCTTACCGAGCTGGCGCGCCGTACCGCCATAGATTTTGTGGTGGGTGAAAACGCGCAGCGCGTGTTGTGCGACGGCGAGGATGTGACCGAGGCTATCCGCAGCCCGCAGGTGAGCGCCAGCGTATCTAAAGCGGCGGCGCGGCCGGAGCTGCGCGCGGTGATGGTGGCCAAGCAGCGCGCTGTCGCGCAGGAACGCGATGTGGTGATGGATGGCCGCGACATCGGCGAGGTGGTACTGCCGCAGGCCGATTATAAATTTTTTATTACCGCCGATATAAATACCCGCAGCCGGCGGCGGCAACTGGAAATGACGGCACAGGGTTATACGGTGGACCAAGCCGAGGTAAAGCGGGATTTGGAGCAGCGCGACAACATGGATGCGTCGCGGCCGGTGGGGGCGTTGAAGCTGCTGCCGGATTCCATTGTCATAAATACCAGCGATTTGAGCGTGGATGAAGTGCTAGAGCAAATTCTTGCCCGAATGGGGTTGGCTTAAATGTTGTACCGGGGGGGGCGGGCCATAGCCCGATTAATTTTATGGCTCATGCGGGTAAAGGTCACCGGCGCGGAAAACCTGCCGCGCGAGGGTGGGGTGCTGGTGTGCGCCAATCATGTGAGCTATTGGGACCCGGTGGTGATAGGCTGTCTGCTAAATCGCCCCATCAATTTTATGGCCAAGGCGGAGTTTTTTGAAAACCGCTTTAGCGGCGCGGTTTTCAGAGGGCTTCGAGCTTTCCCGGTAAAACGCGGTTCAGGTGACCGGCAGGCCATCCGCCGGGCGATGGAGTTGCTTCAGGCGGGCGAGGTAGTGGGTATATTTCCGGAAGGATCCCGCAATCAGAGCGGCGAGTTGCTTAAACCTCAGTTGGGAACGGCCATGATTGCGGCCAAAACGGGCAGCCCGGTGTTGCCGGTGGCCTGCGTGGGCGGGCGCAAGCGGCTTATCCGCGGTTGGTTCCGGCCCCGCGAGCTGCGGGTGGGGCAACCCATAACTATGGAGCGGTATCAGGGCCAGAAAGTAAATTCTCAGGCGCTGGAGCTTATCAGCACGGAAATCGTGAACGGCATCGATTCGCTTTTATGACGCGAGAAGGAATAAACCGCCTTCTGGGGAATAAAACTTTTTAAGGGGAGTTTATACTTTGGACATCATTGTGGCTGAAAACGCGGGTTTTTGCTCCGGGGTGCGCAGAGCCTTTCAGATTACGGAGGCCCTGAGCCGGCAGGAAACCAAGTGGTATAGCCTAGGCCCGCTGGTGCATAATCAGGATGTAATAAATTATTTTGTTGACCGCGGCATCGAAGTAATAAATAATGTAGATGAGGTGGACAGCGGCGGTATAATCATTCGCAGCCACGGAGTAGCGCCGGAAATCATCGCCGAAGCGCAGAGGCGCGGGTTAGAGGTGCGTGACGCCACCTGTCCGCTGGTGAAAAGAGTTCAGGATATTGCCCAATTGCTAATTGGAAAAGAATATGCCATAATAATATACGGCGATGCTTTACATCCCGAGGTGCAAAGCATCGTGGGGTGGTGCGGAGGTCAAGCCACGGTGGCCGCCGATGTCGCGGCCGTACAGGCTTTAGAGCCGCTCCCGCGAGCCGCATTGTTGGCTCAGACCACCAAATCGACCGAGGTTTTTGAGGAAATGCAGGCCATACTGGCAGCCCGGACCAGGGATTTTCGCTCCGAAAATACCATTTGTCCGGCCAGCCGTATCCGGCAGGATGAAGCGGAACGCCTGAGCAGGCAGGTGGACCTGATGGTGGTCATCGGTGACCCCGCCAGTTCCAATAGTAATTCGCTGGTCAAAATTTGTGACCGCACCGGAGTCAAGACGCTGTTCGTGGCTAATGCGGGCGAATTGGACCCTAAGGATTTTAAGAGGGTCAAGCGCCTGGGGGTCACGGCGGGTGCTTCGACCCCGGATTGGATAATTAAGGAGGTTGTTGAGAGGATGAGTGAAATTGACGAAAAACTCCAGATGGAGCAAAACGAGGAACAGGAAGTAAAGGAAGAGTGCTGTCCCGACGGGTGTCCCGAAGGTTGTTGCCAAGCACTGGCAGCGGAGGAGGTTCAGGCCGAGCAGGAGCCGGAAGTAACCGCAGAACCGGTGGAAGAGCCCGCTGTCGCGCCCGCTGAGGAAACGGGCGTTGCGGATGAAAGCTTTGTCAGGATGGAAGCGGAAATGGCGGACCTGGCAAGCCCGGCCCGTGGAGATATCGTGAAAGGGAAGATCGTTGAAGTCGCGGACGATTCCGCGATGGTCGACGTGGGCGGCAAGTCCGAGGGCATCATACCGCTACGGGAATTGTCCAATCAGGATGTGGCTTCCGCGCGGGAGCTGGTATCCGTGGGCGACGAAATCGAAGTGCTGGTCTTGAAATGGGATGACGACGGCACCATCCTGCTGTCCAAGAAAAAGGTGGATTCCCGCCGTATGATGGATAAGCTCGAGGAAAGCTTCAACAACGGCAGCGTGGTGGAAGGCACGGTTATCAGCAGCGTCAAGGGCGGCCTGCTGGTTGATGTTGGTGTGTCGGCATTTTTACCCGCCTCCCATGTGGAGGATGGATATGTCAAGGACTTAAACGACTATGTGGGGCGCACTTTGCAGTTTAAGATCATTGAATTCAACCGCAACAAAAAACGCGGCTCACAAATCGTGGTATCGCGCAAGGAAATCGTGGAAAATGAAAAGCAGCTCAAGCGTGAAGCATTCTGGGGCGGGATTGAGGAAGGCCAGGTTCTGACCGGCACGGTGAAACGCATCGTGGATTACGGCGCATTCATTGATTTGGGCGGGTTTGAGGGCCTACTGCACGTATCGGAAATGGATCATGTGCGCATCGATCATCCCTCCTCCGTGCTGAGCGAAGGCGATGAAATAGAAGTTTACATTTTGGCGCTGGACCGCGACAAACAGCGGGTGTCCCTCAGCCGCAAAAAGCTTTTGAAGAGCCCGTGGGAACTGGTGATGGAAAAATATAGCGAAGGCGATATCATCGAAGGTGAAGTGGTGCGTATTGCGCCGTTTGGAGCCTTTGTGCAGATTGAAGCCGGAGTCGACGGCCTGGTGCATATTTCTCAGCTGGCCGACCGCCGGGTGGAGAAACCGGAAGATGTGGTCAGCGTACATGAAGTAGTAAAGATGAAGATACTTTCCATCGACCCCGAATCACGCCGCATCGGCTTATCCATTCGCGCTGCCATGGAGAATACCGAGCAGGATGAAGTGCGCGAGTACTTGGAGCAGCAGGACGAAGCCGAAGCCGCACCCGCAGCGGAGGAGACCCAAGCTCCGTCGGAGGCAGAAGCCGAACTTCCCGCAGTGGAAGCCGAGACCGGCCCGTCAGGGGAAGCGGTCGAAGCCCCGCCAGCAGAGGATGAAGCCGCCCCGGAGGAGGAAGAGGCCGAAGCCGGCGAGTAGGACTTATCACACTTCATAATATTAAGGAAACGGGTGATTTTGATGCCGATGTTTGAATTTCGCTGTAACCAATGCGGTAAGGAATTTGATAAACTGGTATCGCAGGAGGGGCGCAAAAACGTGACCTGTCCGGAATGCGCCTCCGCCGATATCCGGCAGAAGCTGTCGCCGTTCGGCACCGCTTCGCGCACCATTTCGCCCGGAGGAAGCCCGGACTTCCCGTTGCCGCCGTCATGCGCGGGCTGCGGCAACGCCGGTTCCTGTGGAATGGCGGGGGTCTAGCGGCATACAGATGATTTCAGCTTCATTGGTCATCCTCTCCGGGGGGCGCAGCAGCCGGATGAAGGAGAATAAAGCTTTTGTAAAGATCGGGGAACGGCGTATCATCGATATCGTTCTGGAGCGGATGCTTCCGGTATTCAAGGACGCGATGATAATAAGCAATGAACCCGATCTTTATGCTGATTTGGGGGTCCCGGTACATACCGACATCTATCCCCGGCTGGGCCCGGTGGCCGGCATCCACACCGGCCTGGTGCGGGCGGCGGAAGAAAAGGCCATCATTATGGGCTGTGATATGCCTTTTATAACTACGGAAGCCATCGCCTACATGGTGGGGCGCAGCGGCGCTCATCAGTCTGCGGTGCCGAAGATCAACGGCTTTTTGCAGCCGCTTTCCGCGGTGTACGCTAAGAGTTGTATCCCCATTCTGGAGGATTGCCTGCAGCATAACCGATTAAAGCTGGTGCGCATATTCGAAGAACTGGAGCACACGGTGATTACCGCCGAGGAATTGTCGCGCTTCGGTAAGCCGGACGAGCTGTTTATGAATGTCAACGACCCGGAGACCCTGGCAAAAGCACAGCGAATTTGGGGCGGGGGATAGGGGAGACACAGGAACCGTCGCTTTGCCTCCATAGCAACAGAGGCGCCGGAGCAATATTCCGGTGTTTCTGCTTTCTGCGGGGCAGTGATGGGGCTCACATATTGTTGTTAAGCGGCATACATGCGAAACGCAAACAGAGAAAAGATGATTAGCGCTTTGCTCCATAAAACCTTGCTTTTCGCCCGCCGGTAGAGGCACGGCGGCGCGGTACGGCGCATATACTACTTATAAGCCGCGCGCGGCCTTGATCTTTGTGGCCCGGCTCGGGAGCGGGACCGGGCGAACCAATACCATCCACTTAACAAAAAAACGGCCGCTTAACAAGAAAAGACCGTTCGGCTTACAATAAGTGACCACTCACCGTACGAAAAAAGACTGTCCCAACGCCCCCCAAGCCCGGATTGACCGCTTAAACAGCCTGACCTTAAAAATCGCTTAGTAATGATCGCTCTTCACTTAATAAAACACGAACAATTGCAGTAAAAACGGGGTTAGAGCCCCGAACAAGCCGACCCGGGTTTGTAACCCCCATACCGCCCATCTCATACTGCCCTTCAAAACGCTCATCTTTAGCTTAAAAAGCCCCCTTCGCACCGTGCCCGTCCCCGTCGATCGCCTACCTTTTCGCGCCGCTTGAGTCCGCCGCCGCGTACCAATCGCACCCGCGCTTAAAAATTTTGGATTAAGGAGGCGGACGCGCCGCGCGCCGCCCTATGACGTCCGCCGCATAGCGCTAAAAAGCTTTGGCTAGGAAGGAGATCACGCTATTTGCCATCACGCCGCATAGCGCTAAGTTTTTGGCGGGAGATAGGGGAACTTTCACCTTATTGCCCCAAAGAAACTACTTCGCGTTTCTATTTTATCCCATACCATCAGCCAAATACGCTATTACTTCCTAAGGCGTAGGCATATCGCCCTTGCTGGGAATTGCCCTCCACCGCGCCCGGATATCGGGATCTTTGCTATTCAAGCCCACCAGCAAAGCCCTTTGGATATCGCCCCTGATCTCGGCTACCGTTTTTCCTTCGCCTTTAGCCATCCTTTGCAACGCTTTTTCCGCCGTGCGCAGATTATTCTTGTTCATTTCATCCCCCCAAAACATAGTCGGCTATACATGGCCTAATAGTAGCACGCATAGCCCATTGTGTCTAGCCCTTCCCGGTATGCTTGATACATAAAAGCGAGGGGGCGGATATTATGGATACTATATCGGCGGTAAGGGCAAGGATACTGAGGTTATGTGATGAGCGTGGCATAACAATTAACAAGCTGGCAACCATGTCGGCGCTGCCGCCGTCAAGCGTCAAGAACATACTGTACGGAAAAAGCCTGAATCCGAAGCTGATAACGATTAAAATGCTATGTGACGGTATCGGCATCACCCTGGGAGAATTTTTCTCCACGCCGGAGTTCGACGCGCTGGAGCAGGAGATCAGGTAGGCGGGATATGGGAGACGAGGTGACGGTTGCTGCGTCTCCTCGGTTAGACCGTGCCTCCGTAATCGGCGCCGAGCGGAGGAAAAAGCTTTCCGGCCCAAAATACCTGCTGCCTCGTATCGGGACGGTCTACGGTGAGACCTTCTTTGCTCCGCGGTAGGTTTCTTAAGCTCATCTGCGCCCTAAAGGGCTTGTTTCGCTGGAAACCCTCGCGTGGGACACGCCGCAGATCATCTACGCCCCGTAATAGCTGTTAGTATGTAGCAAATAGCTGATAGCTTTCATCCCAACCACTAATCGCTATCCCCCAAAGCTAACTGCTAACCGCTATTTGCTAGCCGCTGCGGGCGCTTCGCGCTCCCTGATCCCTGACCCCTGATCCCTG
>JAUNBV010000091.1 GCA_030526885.1 Syntrophomonadaceae bacterium | reverse complement strand
TCCACATAATGGGTGGGGATGCCTTCTTTGGCAATGGCTTCAAAAAAGAGCCGGGTCAGGCGCAATCCGGCGCGGCCGGCGCCTTCGATCGATAACCCCACGGTGTTCATGCCCGGATCGAATACCCCGTCCGCTCCGGTCATATCGTCCTTAAATTTCAACAGGTAATTGCCGTCCTCCAATGCGAATACATCCTTGGTCTTGCCCGAATAAACCAATTTCATCGCCATACCTCCATCTATATCATATTAACTCTTGCCCCTTGATGAATTACACTCTTTCCATGTACTCGCCGCCCGTGCGGGTGTCGATGCGGATACGGTCGCCTTCTTCGACGAACAGCGGCACCTGGACGGTGGCGCCGGTCTCCAGGGTAGCCTGCTTAGTCACTCCGGTGGCGGTGTCACCCTTGACGCCGGGCTCGCAGGCGGTAACGGTAAGCTCTACAAAGTTTGGCATTTCAATGCCCATGATGTTGCCCTGCCACATCAGCACGCCTACGTTCATGTTTTCCAGCAGCCATTTTACGCCATCGCCCAGAGCTTCGGCGGAAATGCCCAGTTGCTCATAGGATGTGGTATCCATGAAGATATAGTTGTCGCCATCATGGTAGAGGTATTGCATTTCGCATTTGTCCAGATGGGCCTTGGGAATCTTTTCCCCGCCGCGGAAGGTTCTCTCCACGTTGCCGCCGGTCTTGATGTTTTTCAGCTTGGCGCGGACAAAGGCGGCTCCTTTGCCGGGCTTTACGTGCTGGAATTCCACCACCTGGTAGGCTACGCCGTCCAATTCAACGGTCACTCCGGTCTTGAAATCATTTACAGAAATCATGATACCCCTCCCATTACAATATAGTTAAGATTTTATCTGAACGGGTGATGCGTTCGCAACCCCTGCTGTTTACAATTACGGTATCCTCAATGCGGATTCCTCCTTGGCCGGGAAAATAAATGCCCGGCTCTACTGTAACCACCATGTTTTCCTGCAATATATCGGAACTGGCCGCCGATAAGCGCGGGCCTTCGTGAACCTCCAAGCCTACGCCGTGGCCCAGGCCGTGATTGAAATAGCGCTCCAGTTCGTAACGGGCCAATTCCCGCACCGCCAGATGATAGATTTCCTCACCGCTGATTCCCGCCTGCACCCGGGCTACCGCCAGCTCCTGCACCTCGAGCAGCCGCTGATAACGCTCCCGCCATACCGGGCTTAAGCTTTCCACCGCAATAGTACGGGTCATGTCTCCCGCATAATGAAGATAAACCCCGCCAAAATCGCAGGTCAGCAGGTCTCCGGGGCACAGCCGGCGCTCACCCGGATGGGCATGGGGCAGAGCCCCGTTTTCCCCGCTGGCGGCAATAGTGGCAAAGGCTTCGCCGGAACACCCCTCTTCCCGCAGGCGAAACGCGATGCGGGCGGCAATGTAATCCTCGCGCATTCCGGGCTCAAGCTCGGCCAGCATTCCACGCCACACCCGGTCGCTGATAGCGGCGGAGGCGCGGAGCAGGGCCAATTCCCCTTCCTCTTTGATTAGCCGCATCTTTTCTATGGCGCCGGAAAAATCCCGCAGCTTGGGCATAATCGTTGCCTGCAGGCGCAGGTATTGCGCGGCGGAAATGTATTCGGCCTCCACGCCCAGCTCGGCAGCCCCGGCGCACAATTTCAGCAGCGGGTCGGGCTCGCCGGCCTTGACCGGAACCACCGTCCACTGCGCGCATTCCCGCGCCGCCTGCTCAAAATAGCGCCCGTCGGTGAGCAGATACGCATCCTTTTCGGTTATGAGCAAGCGCCCGTCGCTGCCGCCGGAAAAGCCCGAAATATATAGTATATTGGCCGGCCTGCTCACCAGCAGGGCGGGCAATTCGGCTTCCCGCATAACCAAACGCAGTTTGTTGAGTCGGTCCATGCTTTTATTACTTCCCATCCTTTTAAGCTTCGCCAAAGGTGCTGCGCAGCCACTCGATGGTGAGCGCCTGCCGCTCCGCGCTATGCTCGATGAATTTATGCCCCGCCCGGTCAAAGAGATGGAGCCGTGCCTGGGGCAAATGCCGTTTCAGCTCCAGCGCGTTGGCCACCGCCACCACCTCATCATCGCGGGCATGGACGATTAGCACCGGGCGGTCCCCGATAGCGTCCAAAGCCGCGTGCAAATCGATGACGGACAGATCAGCGGCCATTTCCGGGCCCAGGGCGTAACAATCGCCATCCTGCTGGATTTCGATGCGCTGCCCATTTTTTAAACGGCAGTAAGCATCCGGAAGGATGGCGGCAAAGGTTTGCTCCAGCCACACCGGGGTAGACCACAACACATAACCGGCAACCGCCTTATCCTCCGCGCCCCCGGCGATTACCGTGCTGCCGCCGAAACTGCGCCCCAGCAGTACCAGGGGCAAGGCGTAGTTCGCCCGCGCCCAGGACATCACCGCCTTTAAATCCGAGGCCTGACGGGAAAGGGTCATGGTATCAAAGCTGCCCTCGCTCTGGCCGCTGCCGCTAAAATCAAAGGCCAGCAGGCCGATGCCGATAGCGTTCAGGTCTGCGCCCAAACCGTATATGCGCCCCGCATTCTCCTTGCCGCCGCGAAAACCGTGGCAGGCTATCAACAGCATCCGGGGCTGCGGCGGCACAGCCAGCAACGCGGCCAGCCGCATATGGGTGATGGGATTGGTAATGGTGACCGCTTCCACCGAAAATCTCCTTAAGATAATATTGCTGCTATGACTTGCCGGGGTATCATTGCCGCTGTTTTGACCCCACGGTTGTCAGGGCAGGGTTAAGAGGCACTAAGCGAGTTGGGCTGTCCAAACGATGATTTTTGAGCCGCGGTTTCGCTTTTCATGCCCTGGTGTCCTCGCCGGTAAATGTGGGCTCATTCTCTAAATAAACCTGTTTTGTCCGCATTTATTGTAACATGATTATTTATTGATAACAACGCGAGCAAAAGCAGGTTTTTCAGGTGCTGTTTGAAAAACCTGCTTTCCTAAATGCTCTCAAATTGGGGCCGGCAGCAACAAATTGATAAAACCTTAGATAGCCTGAAAGTTTTGCCCCATTCACGTCGGTAGTGATGGTTTTACCAATGCCAATCACGGCCGCTTCCCGTTGACCTGAAAAATATCATAGGCGCGGTAGCAGATTTTGAAGGAACCAACCGTGCAGGCAGCAGCATAATAGAGCGGGCGCGCCTAGGATATGGAGCTTAAGCCCCGGTCAGTCAACTGTTGGGCCCAGCAAATATTGGCGATTAGCGAGCCCAACTGCAAACGTGAGCTGTAGCCTAATGTAAGCTGGTCAAATCTGGCGTTGGCGGCGGGATGATAGTATTGGCCGCGCTCTTCCGCAGCCTTGCCGGCCGCTATGGCCTCGGCCAGCAGACGTTCATCCGACAATCGCTCCGTGCTCGGGATGCCGTTTAATAACAACATCCTTCCTCCCAGGGGCGAACCGTCATAAACGCCGTCCAGCGCCACCGGGGCCCCATTTAAAATATATCCGGTGCACTCCGGTTGTTCCTTACCCAGCACCAACACTCCGTGTTGTTGCAGCCAGTTCAGAGTGGCGGGGATATCAAGCATATCCTTGGGCGCGGTGGCGATCAGCGCGACCGGCAGCTCGGCCAAAGCCGGTAAGTCAGGGCACAATTCTTCCCCTATAATTGCGCCGATGCCGCCAATGCCACAACTCACCGCAGCTTTGACCCCCTGCGCCGCGGCCACCGCCATAGTGCCGGAAGCGGTCAGTGCGCCGCTCGCCTTCCTGGCGGCGGCGGTTGCCAACTCCTGACCATCGATACGGATAAGTTCCGGCGCTCGCCGCCGAAAGGGAAGATATTCATCAATGGTGCCCAAGATTATGGTCCCGGCATCCATCCATGCCAATACGGCCTTCCCTTTCGGCCAGACAGCCTTTAAATCCTGATTGGACACCGAAGACAGCCCATGGGTGAGCAGGCAGGTCTCGATCAGAAACCCGGGTTTATTTGAAGCCTTCGAAGTCATTGATATTAGCCGCATTGACAATGGACAGCGGCGCATAGACCGGAGCGGAAACTTCCTGTCCTTGGGCGATCTTAAGCGCCAGTAGTTCGCCGGCTTTGGTGTACACCACTTTGGAATAAGTGATGCTGCCGGAGAGTTCACCCGCCCGAATGGAATCCAATGCCTCGGTGGTGCCGTCCACGCCATACACTACGACGCCTTCTTTGCCGGCGGCTTTGATGGCTTCTACCGCGCCTAGCGCCATAACATCGTTACAGGCGAAGATGCCCTTGAGTTCGGGGTTAGCCTGCAGTAAATCGACGGTGATGTCGTAAGCCTTGTTACGATCCCAGTCGCCGGGCTGAACGCTGACTACGGTGTAGCCCCCGGTTTCCTCAAACCGTGCCTTAGCGCCGGCGCTGCGGCCCTCACTCTGGGCGGCTCCGGCCAAACCTTGAATTATAGCTATTTCTCCGCCTTCGGCGCCGATTTCTTCAATCATGGCGTCGGCCACCATGCCCCCCTGGATCTCAAAGTTTACCGTGATTTTCCCATCCAAATATCCGCCCGCCTCGGTCAAAACATCAACATTGACTCCGGGCCCCAGGTTGATGATGGGCACCTGGCTCTGATTGGCGCGCACAATGGCCGGAATCAGATTGGTGCCCTCGATGGGAGATACGATGATGGCGTCAAAGTCTTTTACGATCATAGCGTCCAAGGCTTCCATCTGACCGGTAGTGTCGCTTTCGCTGGCAGCGGCTGCCACTTCCACCTCAATGCCCAAATCTTGGCCCGCCGCTTCGTAACATTCCTTCATCTCTGCCCAAAATGAATTGCTGAGCGCGATTACCAATACGCCGATTCTTTCACCCTGGTTCAGGGTGGGCATGGGATCCAGTTGACTGTAGAGCACATTTTCAGCCTCTTCAACCAGCGGATTGACCGCCGCTGCTTCCGGGGCTTCAACCGGCGGTTCAACCGGAGCTTCGGCGCCTCCACCGCAAGCGGTGACGGCCAGCAGCATCAGGGCCAACATCAACAACAGTAACAGGTTTCTTTTTTTCACGTTCATTACTCCCTTTCTTTTTACAGACGCACTTTATTTTTTTCCCTGATTTCGGCGATAATTACCGCAATCAACAGGAGAGTGCCGATAATAAATTGCTGATAATACGAGGAAACGCTTAACAGGGTCAGTCCGTTGCGGATCAGCGCCAGCAACAAACAGGCAATCACGGTACCCCCCACGCTGGCTTTGCCGCCGGTCAGCAGAGTACCGCCCATAATTACTGCAGTAATGGCATCAAGTTCCATGGACAGGCCGGCGTTAGGTTCCGCCGTGCCCACCCGCGCGGTCACGATTAGCCCTACCAGTCCAGCCATCAGACCGGCAAAGGCATAAACCGAAACGCGATAAAAGCCGACTTTCACCCCCAACCTGCGCAGAGCCTCGCCATTGCCGCCTAACGCCAGCGCATATTGCCCCCACTTACTGCGACGCAATAAAATGGCCGCCGCGATCACCAATACTACCATAATAATAATGGGGGGATTCAGGCTGTTAATGTTGCCGCTGCCCCAGAATTTAAATGACGCCGGAAAGTTATAGATGGGCAGACCTGAGGTCAGAATAAGCGCCAACCCGCGGTAAGCCGAATAGGTGCCCAAAGTGATAATAAAGGCGTTGATACCGGTCAAATGAATCATCAGGCCATTCACCACCCCCAACAGGGTCGCGGCTGCCAGTCCCAGCATAATGACCTGCGGAGTGGAGCAACCATCCGTCATCAACAATCCCATCACCACCGCGCTCAGCGATACAATGGAGCCGGCCGACAAGTCAATGCCCCCGGTGGCGATAACAAAAGTCATGCCCAACGCCAAAATAATGCGTATCGACACGCTGTCCAGCACATTGCGCAGATTACTGAGGGTCATAAAATACGGCGATTGCCAGCTCAAATAGGCGCCCACCAGCAGCAACAGCAACAACAAAATCAATTGCGAAGATATATCGCGTTCCCGCATCGGCTTAATCATCTTCCGATGCCTCCGTTATCATGCGGTGCACCGCTTCCGGACTGCTGTCCACCGTAGCTACATTGCCGATTACCCGCCCATGGCGCAGCACATAAATCCGCTGCGCGATGTTAAACACTTGAAACAGATTATGGCTCACCACGATGGCCGACAAACCGCGTTGCGGCAGCTCTCTGATCAGCGTCAGCACCGAAGCCGATTCCCGTACCCCCATGGCCGCGGTGGGTTCATCAAAAATAATGAGCTGCTGCTCGGCCAGAAGAGCCCGCGCCACCGCCACCCCCTGCCGCTGACCACCGGACAGGTAACCCACCGGCATACTGATATCGGGAATTCTTATATTAAGGTCTTGCAACAACCTTTCCGCCTGCCGCCGCATGGCTTGGGAGCGCAGCATCCCGCCCCCAGTGAGTTCCCGACCCAAAAAAATATTCCCGGCGCTGTCGCGATAATTATCCAGCGCCAGATCCTGATATACGGCTGCGATGCCGCATTTAAGCGCCTGCGCCGGCGTCAGGGAGCGATATTCCCTATCCCGGATAATAATGCTGCCGGAATCCGGCTTCAGGGTTCCCGCCAGAATCTTGATCAACGTGCTCTTGCCAGAGCCGTTATCCCCTACCACCGCCACGATCTCATTGGCGTTGACCTCCATAGAGGCATCTGCCAAGGCATGCACGTTACCAAAGCGTTTAGCAATATGTTCCATTCGGATTATGCTGGTATTATTCATCGTTTTATACACCCATGATTATGGTATATAAAACTGTCGAAAAGGTTAAATCGGATATTTTTATAATCGGCGGTCACTCCATAATCGTTTTTAATGCATGGATCCCGCTGTAATTCCGCCGAACCCCAGGTGCATATAATAATCCTTTTTTATAAGCGCGCCGCCATAATTAATAATGGATAATATATGGGCTAAAATACGGTTTTTGCAATTGGTTTTGCCTCGCTAATCCATTATAATATAAATAATTTAAAATTATATTTTAGCTGGCGACTTTGGTTTCAAGCCGCGTTATGCAGGAGGGATTATGGACTTTAAGCAACTGGACACTTTTCTAGCGGTCGCTCGCACCGGGAGCTTTTCCAAAGCGGCGGAGCGCCTGTTTCTTACCCAGCCTTCGGTAAGCAGTCATATCGCCCAGCTGGAGGAAGAACTGGGGACGCCCCTTTTTGAGCGCAACAATCGCCGCACCGATCTTACCGTCGCCGGGCGCATCTTTTATGCCTCGGCGCTGGAGATGGTTAACCAGCGGGACAGCACGCTGTTGAAATTACGTGATTATCGGGGCAAGATAGATGGGATGATCGAGATTGGGGCCAGCAACATCCCGGACCAGTACCTCTTGCCCCGCTATGTGATGAGCTTTCACCGGCTTTATCCGGGAGTTACTTATCAGCTGCATCATATGAGCTCGCGCGAAGTGGAAGAGGCGCTGCTGCAAGGCGCCATCGACCTGGGTATGGTGGGAATCGAACCTACGCAGCCCCAATTGGCGCGTCATAAAATCGCCGAGGACGAGCTGGTGGCCATCACCCCGGCCATCCCGCCTTTTACCGAGATGAGCGATATCGGCATCGATGAATTGCTAAGACACGACCTGTTGCTGCGCCGGGATGGTTCAGCCAGCCGTCAGGTGTTTGAACAGGCGCTGAAAAAGAGCGGCCTGAACGCCGCCTATCGGCCACGGGCTTATCTGGAGAACAATGACCTTATCATGCTCTACGTGCAACAGGGT
>JAUNBV010000090.1 GCA_030526885.1 Syntrophomonadaceae bacterium | reverse complement strand
TTATGGTGCATGAGGTCTTTGATGCCGACCACTACGCCCAGGCTGATGCTCTCCCGGTTGGTATAGAGGAACCCGCCGCCGAACATTCCGTTGGTGACTTCGCCCATATACAGGCGCGCGCAGCCGTCGTCGCCGTCCAGGTTGAAGCGGTCCTCCAGCACCTGACGGTCCATTTCGATTATTTCTTTATAGCCTACGGCGTGATGCTGCGGCAATCCGGGCTGCTTGAGCCCGGCTTTTTCCCCCACAAAGGATATTACCCCGTCGCAGCCGATGACCACGTTGCTGCGCAGTTCCTCGCCCCCGGCCCATACGCCGTCCACCTTGCCGTTTTCAAACACCAGGTCATCCACCCGGCTCTTGGTGACGATGGCTACGCCTTTGCGCTCGGCCTGTTTGGCAAACCATTTGTCGAATTTCCCCCGCAGCACGCTGTAGCTCTGATAAGGCTCCTGCGCCAGTTCGCCGCCGTCATAGCGGATCAATATACTGCGCTCCTTATCCAGCATGGCTACTTCTTCATGGGCGATGAACCGCTCCAGCGGCGCTTTCTTCCACAAATCGGGCAGCATGTCCCGCACCGGGCTGACATACAGGCGGCCGCCGGTGACGTTCTTGGCCCCGGAATAATCGCCGCGCTCCAGCAGAAGCACTTCCAACCCGGCGGCGGCCATGGTATAAGCCGCCGCCAGCCCGGATAAGCCGCCGCCTACTACGATAGCGTCAAATCTCTCTTCCGACATGTAACCGTTTACACCTCGTTTCCTGCTCTGCGGGCCGATTTCAATCAGCCATGCTTTATGATAGCCGTTTATTCCCTATTTCAGTGCTACGCCCGCAATGATGAGGCGCTGCATGTCGTTTACGCCCTCGATCTGCGGGCCCATGATGGCGTCGCGCCACAGGCGGCTGACGGTGTAGTCGTTCATCAGGCCGTAAGAACCGTGGATATCGACGGCGATACGCGCTACGTCTACCGCGATTTCAGTAACGATGGTCTTGGTAATGGCGGCTTCCTGCGCAAATTTCACGGGGTCTTTCACGCGCTCGGCTAACCAGCCCAGGCGATAGGCGGCCTGCTGCGCGATCTGATATTTCATCACCAGGTCGGCCACCTTTAACTGAATGGCTTGGAATTTTGCGATGGGTTTGTCGCGGTGGGTCTTTTCCTGAGCATATTTGATGCCTTCCTCCATAGCGGCCAACACGCCGCCCAAAGCGCAGGCGCTGACGCCCACTTTACCGAAGGAAATCCCGTACTGCAACACGGGGTAGCCCATGCCGCTGCCGCCCAGGATGTTTTCGGCCGGTACCCGGACGTCCTTCAGATAGATGTCCAGCAGCACGCCGCCGTGCATGCCCATCTTGTTCCAGGGCTCGGAAACGGAATAGCCCTCGCAGAATTTTTCTACGATGAAAGCGGTTATCTGGCCGGTTTCCTGCTCCCGGGCAAAGAATACCAGCGGGCCGGGATAGCTGCCGTTGGAGATAAAGCGTTTGGTGCCGTTCAAAATAAAGAAGTCGCCGTCCTTTACCGCGGTGCTGGCTATCTGCTTGGGGTCTGAGCCGGTGCCGGGCTCGGTAAAGGCAAAAGAGGCTATTTCCTCGCCCTTACAGGCTTTGGTCATGAATTTGACTTTTTGTTCCTCGGTGCCGAAGGCGTTCATCGCGCCCAGCCCCAGGGTGTGGGCGGACAGGATCATCGCGAGTCCGGAAGAGGCTTTGGCTATCTGCTCCATCGCCAGTACATACTGCAAATACCCGCCGTCGGCGCCGCCGTACGCTTCCGCGTAAGGGATGCCAAAGAGCTCCAGCTCGCGCAGCCCTTCCATGATTTCCTCCGGCACATGATTGTCCGCGTCGATCTGCTGCTCCAGCGGCGCGATGTTTTTTTCGGCAAACTCCTTCGCCATCTTTTGGATGAGCCCTTGTTCCTTCGTCAACGCAAAATCCATTTTTGTGTCTCCCCTTTCTTTATATATCCCATTTTTCCGTTGTTATCCGACCACGGTGGATATACCATGCCATCATTATAGCATAGTAAACAAGTTTAATATACTATTTTTTTGTTTTCCTTGCTTGTTAAATACTGCCCCCCGTGCTAATGCAATTTAAGCAGTATCCTCCGATAAAGCTCCTGTGGAAAATCTTTGGCGGAAACACGTCGTTGAAGCGGACACGGATGGGATTGATTCGCCTGAGGGGACGAAAATGGGTACAGACATCAACTACATACCACCGGCTTAACTGTATAACAGCGCCTCGTCAAACTTTAAGCTTTACTCCCCTTCCCCCTCTTGGGGGCCGGATCGGTCAACTCGGGAAGCGCCCCGCCCGCTATGGCCCAGAGATACAGACTGGCTACCGTTCCATAGGGCGTATAACGCTTGCGGTACTGCTCAAACCGCGCCCGATCGATCTCCCGGTGACGGTACAGCATACGCATCCCGCGCATAATGGCTAAATCCCCGAAGCTGACGATGTCGGGCCGCCGCATGCCAAAAATCATTATCATTTCCGCCGTCCATACGCCGATGCCTTTTAGGGCGCACAGTTCCTTTATTACCAGCTCGTCCGGCATAGCGGCGAGAGCCTCGAGAGCAAAAGCCCCTTCATCCACTTTGGCCGCAAAATCAAGGATATGCTCCGCCTTCCGAAAGGTGATGCCGATAGCCTGAAGCTCGTTCCGGCCAAGGGCCAGCAACCCCGGTGCGTCCACCGCCCCGACGGAGCTTATCAGGCGCTTCCAGAGCGTAGCCTGCGCCGCAGTAGATATTTGCTGCCCAATGATATGATGCACCACGGAAGAAAACAAATCTTCGTCGG
Source organism: Syntrophomonadaceae bacterium (assembly GCA_030526885.1). Lineage (GTDB taxonomy): Bacteria > Bacillota > Syntrophomonadia > Syntrophomonadales > Syntrophomonadaceae > JAUNBV01. The sequence continues at coordinate 4,993 of JAUNBV010000090.1, read as the reverse complement.
TCAGCCTGTCGATATGCCCGATACGCCGTATAGCCTCGCCCAGCTTCTTATCCCGGCTTATCAGATATTCCGTCTCCTTTGCGCCATACGCAAAATACAAAAAATCACCCCCGATAAGGGTAATTATAGCACGGCACTCCTGACGGCACGAATAATTGGGATTTGATACCATAAAAATTCGGGGAATAAAAAATCCCGAAAGACAAGCCATGGGGCCGTTTTCCGGGATTGAGATAACAATAAATTTTATGCAACTTGAAAATTCAAAGCTTGTTCTAAACCATTTTGTTTAGAAAATATGGTTGTGGTATTCAAGGGCTATGCAATTTTTTGTCGCCAGATTGTTGCCGCTTGATAAGCTCGCAAATATACTACCAACGTTTTTTGCAAGGATGGCTACTCCGTTGTGATAAGATCAATATTGCAATCGCATTTCCATCGCTCCCTTCATTGAAAAAATTATTACCCATCATGTGGCACATGTCTGTAATTTATAACAAAATCTATGGATATCATTCTACTACATTTATAATCCGCAGTCCCTTTTGCCTCGCATACTTCAGCATCTGATCCGTACCGCTCACAGGGTATGAGCGCGCACAGATACAATAAGCCGAGCCGTCTACCATATAACGGTTGCGCTTTTTTATGCCGCTATTTGCATATTTCTCAGACACATAAATAATTTCATCCGCCTCTGCCAACAGATTGCGATATAGTTGCTTCTGCTCTGCGCTCCACCGGTCATCATGATTTCTGCCCGGCAGCGCAAATACCACACGAATATCCCGCCCCGCATGTTTCTTGGCAACAATCAGTGAAGCTGCAACCTGATCAAAGCCCAACGCTCCGCCGGAAATAAACGTTGTTACCCCTTCCCCGATGAGCCTTTCCACTTCACGGTTGAGGCTTATAACAATCTGCTCAATCTTTTCTTTTGGTAATTTCCGATGTCCTGTAAAACAGCACGTGCGTTCTCTCATGTTTCCATCCCCGCCCCTTTATATTTGGCGTGCCCAAATATATTCATTATATTTGGTAACGCCAAATATAGCAACCCCTCTGTCTCATATAATTTGGGCAGGGGTGATGGAATGAAAAAGCGAAAACTGCCGCTTGGCGACAGAAATATGATTGGGGCCCGCGTCACCGAAGCGCGGGGAAATCTCGGCATGAAGCAGGTGGAGCTGCTATCAAAATTGCAAACCGCCGGAATCGACATTAGCGTACCGGCGCTCTCACTTCTGGAAGGCCAGAAACGCCCAGTGTCCGACTTGGAGCTTAACGCTTTGGCCAACATACTGAACGTCACCGTCGATTGGCTCATGGGCAGAGAATAAGGCAGGGTTGGCAATATAGCAACCCTGCCTTTAATGTGTGGTCTATTTCATAATCCGGTTTTTATCGCGCTGCGGCGGATGGTACAGCGCGGCGGGAGACTTGCGCGGCACGAAGCAATGTGTCATTTAGGCGGACGGGTTGTACGAAAAGTGGGCTTTGGGCTAAACGCCAGCGCTTTGAATGGCGGCATGAGATGAACGTATGCATTTTTAAAGCTTGGTCGGCTTGTTCATGGCTCTAACCACCGTTTTTACGGCAAATGCTCATATTTTGTTAAGTCAAGGTCGATCATTACTAAGCGATTTCGCGGTCAGGCTTTTTAGGCTGGAAACCGCCGCTTGGATTTTTGCGCTAGGCCCGGGCGCTGCCGTCACCTTGTCCCCGCTAGCGGCATTGCGCCTTTTAGGGCAAAAAAATGCTGGCGTGTTGCGAAAAAAGTTGTATAATATAGATTTAGTAAATGACAGGAGGTAAGGTAGAATGGATATTAGAATTGAGAAAACCATCGTCCCCAAGGCCAAGCCGGACTGGGAGCATCTGGAGTTCGGGGTGGACTACACCGACCACATGTTTATTATGGACTACACCCAGGGCACGGGCTGGCATGACGCCCGCATCGTACCCTATGCTCCGCTGGTGCTTGACCCGGCGGCCATGGTGTTTCATTATGGGGTCGAAGTATTTGAAGGCTTGAAGGCTTATTATGCCGAGGACGGCCGCCTGCTGCTGTTCCGCCCCGACGCCAACGCGGCGCGCATCAATCTGTCCGGGGGACGGCTGTACATCCCCGAATTGCCCGAGGAATACTTCCTGGAAGGGGTGCAGGCGCTGGTCGGCTTTGACCGCGACTGGGTGCCCAAGCTGCCCGGCACTTCCCTTTATATACGTCCCTTTATCATCGCCAATGAGCCCCATCTGGGGGTGCGCCAGTCCCGTCAATTCCAATTCATCATCATTTTGAGCCCGGTGGGGGCCTACTATCCCGAAGGGCTGGACCCGGTGAGCATCTATATCGAGGACGAATATGTGCGCGCGGTAAAGGGCGGCACCGGCTTTACCAAGTGCGGCGGCAACTACGCCGCCAGCATTATCGCCCAGTACAAGGCCAAGGATTTGGGCTATACCCAGGTATTGTGGCTGGACGGCGTGGAGCGCAAGTATATCGAAGAAGTCGGCACCATGAATGTGATGTTCAAAATCGACGGCGAGATAATTACCCCCGCGCTGGAGGGCAGTATCCTGCCCGGCATCACCCGTGATTCGGTCATCAAGCTGCTCAAGCACTGGGGCCAGAAGGTCAACGAGCGCCGCATTTCCGTCGAGGAATTGCAGCAGGCGATACGCAGCGGCAAGCTGGAGGAAGCCTTCGGCACCGGCACCGCGGCGGTTATTTCGCCCATCGGCGAGCTCAGCATCCTTGGCGAGCAATATATCATCGGCGGCGGCCAGATCGGCGAACTGTCGCAGAAGCTGTATGACGCCCTCACCGATATTCAATGGGGGCGCAAGGAAGACCCCTTCGGCTGGACGCTGGAAATAAAATAGCAACGGATATAACGTCGGATAATGCGCAAAGCGGAGCCTGGCCTCAAACCCAGCTCCGCTTTTTAGCGCCGTTTGGGGGCCCGTTAAACCGCGCGGGGGGGTGCGCCGCCTTATGTCCATTATATTCCGCCGCGGCGAAGCGTGCTCGCCTCGCCTGCCCGCGGGGCGTAATATTTAAGCTTTAAGCAAGGGGGTGGGTTGACAACAAATTATAGGCAGTTAATATAAATCATGGTATAATGTGCAAAGCAAGCCTTTCGGGCTTCGCGCCGTTGGCGTTGGGCGCCGCTGTGCCATTGACGGCTTGGCCAAAACGCCCTTGCCAGCAAGCCTTTTTGCGGCATGGTATGATACCGATTACAGGCGACTGGAATAATGCAAAAGAGAGGAGGCAGACCACGGGCTCCGGTTAATGAAAATGGAACACGATGTATTTATTAAAGCGATTTGTTTCAAGGAGGAGATAAGCAATGAAAAAATTATTGGCACTGGCATTGGCCCTGATGATGATGTTTGCCCTCGCCGCCTGCGGTGAGGAGAATGAGCCCGCAACCAACGGTTCCGCCGGGGAGCCGGCAGTCACCGGCCAGGACGCGGAGCAGCCCGATACGCCCGAACCCGCTGACGAAGGCAACACCGAAGTCGGCAAGTCCAAGACCGCGAAGTTCTTTAGTCAGTTAAGCGGCGACGAATACACCATGGAAATGTCGGTTTCCGATCCGGAACTGGGCTCCTATACCACCATAAGCGCCATGAAAGACGATATGATTTACAGCTCCATCGAGGGCGATTATTCCTCAATCACCATTATACGGGACGGCTATATGTATACCTTCGACCCCGCGAGCATGACCAGCATGAAGATGCCGATGACGGAACAACAAACCGAGATGCTGGAGGTAGATGACCTCATCAGCGGCGAGGGCGAATACGCCACATTCACCGAAGGCAGCATGGAAATCGACGGCAAAAAGTATGACTATGAAGATTTCGGCGGCGAGCGTTTCTGCTTTGACGGCAAAGACGTGGTTTACATGGTATACATGGAAGGCGACGAGATCGTGAGCCAGGTAAAACTGGTGAGCGTGTCCAATAAGGCCGACAAGAAACTGTTTGAGCTCCCCGAGGGTTATACCGAAATGGATATGACCTCCATGATGGAGGGCTTAGGCGATTTTAATCTCGAAGATTTCGGTTATTAAAAGCTGAGGCGACGAAATCAAAAAGCCCCCGGCCCGCCCTGGGTATGCAGTGCGGCGCAGGGGGCTTTTTTTTAACGGTTAGACAAGATCGACACGCTTCATGGCCTGCGCGGTGAGCAACAGCGCCAGCAGGGATTCCGCGCCCTGATTGGCGTTGACGCCGTCCTCGGTGAGGGCGTCATAGCAGCCGCCGCTTTCCGGGTCCACCATGCTCAGGCCGTGAATATTATCGCCGTAAAACCAGGCGGCGGAGCGGCGGGCAAGGTCTAAATATTCCGCCTTGCCGGTAATGCGCCAGGCTTCAAGATTGGCAAAGCAGGCCGAGGCGGCGTCCACCGGCTGCTGGTCGAACAGTGCCGGCTCGCCTTCCCGCGGGTACCAGCCGTGGTTGCCGATGATGGTCAGATAGGGATTGCGGAACAGGATGCCGTTCAAAAAATCCAGCGCTTCGGTGGCGGTGCGCAGGTGGCTGGGGTCGCCGGTTATGCCGTAGGAGGCGAACAGGCTTTGCGGCAGGATGCCGTTGCAGTAGAAAAAGCTATCCTCAAACCAGTACCAACCGTGGGAGTGATGCTGCCAGTAGCTTTGCAGCAGCGCCTGAGACAGGCGGGAAATAAGGCGCTGGCGCTCTTCGGCGGGCAACAGGTCGCGATGGCCGTGCGCCAGCCCCAGCAGGGCGTAAGCCTGGGAGCGCAATTCGCTCAAAGCTTCGATGCGGGGGCGTACCATAGCCATCAGCATGGGCGCCTGATTGCTCAATTCCGGCCACAGCAGGCGGCTGGCTACGGCAAAGGCCAGTACCAGGCGGCCGCAGCTGTCATGGGAGTCAAAGGCGTTGCTGTAATGCCCTTCCATCAAAAAATTTGACCAGCTTCCGTCGGGTTGACGGCAGTTGACCAGATATT
>JAUNBV010000089.1 GCA_030526885.1 Syntrophomonadaceae bacterium | reverse complement strand
AGTATTCGTTACAGGCTTCGGTGCTGATGGTAAAGCCCGGCGGCACTGGCAGCCCGATCGCGGTCATTTCCGCCAGATTCGCTCCCTTGCCGCCCAATACGGCGCGCATATCTGCATTCCCTTCCTCGAATAGATACACCCACTGTTTACTGGCCATTACTCAACCTCCTATAAAATATCTCCAAAATTTTGCTCGCGGTTTCTTCGATAGCGCGGTTGGTCACGTCTATGATGGGACAACCGATGCGCTTCATTATTTCACGGGCATACTCCAATTCGGTGACGATGCGCTCCTGATCGGCGTATGAAGCCTGCCCTTTGAGCCCCAGGGTCCTTAAGCGCTCGGTGCGTATCTGATTCAGCGGCTCGGGGTGGATGACCAGCCCCACCACACGTTCCCGTTCGATGCGGAACAATTCCTCCGGGGGTTTTATCTCCGGCACCAAAGGTATATTGGCCACCTTTATGCCCCGGTGCGCCAGATACATAGACAGTGGGGTCTTGGAGGTGCGAGACACCCCTACCAGCACGATATCGGCCTGCAGCACGCCCCGGGGGTCCTTACCGTCATCATAGCGCACGGCGAATTCCACCGCCTCGACCCGCCGAAAATAGCTGTCGTCCATCTTGCGCAAAAGGCCCGGCTCGCCGCGGGGCTCAAGCCCGCTGCTCCGCTCCAAGGCCTTCATCATCGGGGCCAGCACATCCACCGTGATTACGCCGGCTTCCTCGGCGCAGGCTTTCAGGTGCTGGGCCAGGCTGAACACCACCAGGGTGTACACGATTATCGCGCCGATTGAGGACGCATCCTTGACCACGTCCTCAATCTCCTGTTTGCTGTTGAGATTATGTATGCGCCGGACATCCAAAATCCCGCTGTCAAACTGTGTTGCAGCGGCGCGCAATACCACTTCTCCGGTCTCTCCGATCGAATCGGACACCACAAATACCGTCGGCAGACGCTTCATATTACGCCTCCTAAATCTACTGGGCTGGCTATGACTTAATTATACACGCATCCGCACGTTAAATGAATACATTTTATCCTATCTGACCAATTTTGAGAAATCAGCCACCGCGTTCGCCATGCCGGCGATGTGCCGCAGCATGCTCAGGCGATTGGCTTTGACCGCTTCATCCTCCGCCATCACCATCACCGCATCGAAAAAGGTGTCGAGCGCCGGGCGCACAGCGGCCAGCCTTTGCAATATGGCCTCATATTCGCGCCGGGCCAGCATAGCGTCAAAGCACGTGCTCAAGGCGCTTACGCTCTGCCACAGCACGGTTTCGGTCTCATGTTCAAACCGTTCCGGATGCACGTCGGTCAGGCTCCAATCCTTGGAAAGGCGCTGGCTGCGGTTGTACACCACCATAAAGTCCTCCCATGGGCCGCCCTCACGAAAAGCGTCGATCTCCTCCATCCGGCGGTGCAGATCAAACAGGTTGGAGCTGTCCAACGCCAGTACGCCGTCGATGATGTCATAGGGCAGGCCGCGGTCGATCAACATGCCCCGCATGCGCAGCTTAATGAAATCCAGCAGCTCCCCTCCGCACTCCGCGGCGCTCTTTTGCAGTTCAAAATCTTTAAAGCCCTGATAAGCTTTTTCGAGCAGCGGCAACAGGTCAAAGTCCAGCGCGGCATCCAACACGATGCTGACCAGCCCCAGCGCATTGCGGCGCATGGCATAAGGGTCCTGGGAGCCGGTGGGGCGGATGCCGATGGCAAAGCAGCCGGTCATGTGGTCGAATTTATCGGTTAAGGCCAGCACCCGGCCCGATTCGGTAGTGGGCAGCGCGTCACCGGCAAAGCGCGGCATATAATGCTCGGCAATGGCCTCGCTGACCGCCTCCGGCTCATGGTGCTCTTTAGCGTAATAACGCCCCATTATGCCTTGCAGCTCAGGGAATTCATACACCATGCTGCTCTGCAGATCGGCCTTGCACAAGCGGGCCGCGCGTTTGAGCGCCGCAGCTTCGGATAATCCAAGTTCATGCCCTACGATCACCGCCAGCCGCTCAAGCCGCTGCACGCGCTGGTAGGTGCTGCCCAGCTTTTCATGATAGGTCACGCTTCTCAGCGCCTCCACCAGCTCATCCATATCCTTTTTGCAGTCTTCCTTCCAGAAGAACAGCGCGTCCTCAAGGCGGGCCTTCAGCACCCGCTGATTGCCGGCCCGCACGATATCCAGCGCTTCCCCGCCGCCGTTGCGCACCCCTACAAAGCCGGCCTGCAAGGCGCCATTTTCGTCATACACCGGGAAGTAGCGCTGATGCTCTATCATGCTGGTGCTCAACACTTCGGCCGGTACGGTGAGATACGCAGGGGAGAATTCGCCCAAAAAGGCGGTGGGATACTCCAGCAGGTAGTTTACTTCCTCCAACAGTTCCTCGTTTTCCATGGCCCGAAAACCCCGCGCGGCGGCACAGGCCCGCACCTGTTCGCGTATCATGCCCTTGCGTTCGCCCGGGTCCAGCACCACGTAGGCCTCCCGCATGATATCAAAGTATTGCGGGATAGAGCTCACTTCCCGCTCCTTAGGGGCCAGAAACCGATGGCCCCGGGTCAGGCGTCCGCTGTTGACATTTTCTATGGCCAGCGCGACTTCATCTTCGCCGTACAGCGCCAGCAACCAGCGTATCGGGCGGGCAAACCGCATTTGATACGCTCCCCAGCGCATCGATTTGGGAAAACTGAGCGCGGTGATTATGTCCGTCAGCAGACCCGGCAGCAACTGGGCCACCGGCGAGGCCGGTTCCTCTTTGACCGCCGTCATGTACTCCACGCCGTCCTCCTCGCGGATTTCCAAAGCTTCCACGGTCAAGCCCTGGCCGCGGGCAAAGCCCTGCACCGCTTTGGTGGGCTGGCCTTCGGCGTCAAAGGCCGCCGTCTTTTTGGGCCCGCGCTTGACGGTGACCGCCGCCTGCTGCATTTCATCCACGCCCTGCACATAAAGCACGATGCGGCGCGGCGTGCCGTAGCTGTCGATGCGCTCCGCGGCTATGCGCGATTCAGTGAGCTTCTTTTGCGCCAGTTCCTTTATGTCGGCCAGACAGGGAGCCATAAAACCGGCAGGCATTTCCTCGACCCCAATTTCCAAGAGTAAATCGCGTTTCATCTCTATGCCTCCCCTTCCGGCTTATTCTTTAACAGCGGATAGCCCATGTGCTCGCGCTGTTCCAGATAGGCCAGCGCTACCTGGCGGGCCAGATTGCGGATTTTCAATACGTATGCGGTGCGCTCGGTGACGCTGATAGCGCCCCGTGCATCCAGCAGATTGAACAGGTGGGAACATTTAAGTACATAGTCGTAAGCCGGCTGCGGCAGCTTGAGCTCGATTACCCGCCGCGCTTCCTCCTCGCACAGCGCAAACATGGTGCTGAGCGTTTTTAAGTCCGCCGCCTCGAAATTATATGTGGAGTAATCGACCTCGGATTGATGATGCACATCGCCGTAACTGATGCCATTTACCCATTCGATATCATACACGCTTTCCCGGTTCTGGATGTACATGGCAATGCGCTCTATACCGTAAGTTATTTCCGCGCTTACCGGATAACAGTCTATGCCCCCGCACTGCTGGAAATAAGTGAACTGGGTAATCTCCATGCCGTCCAGCCACACCTCCCAGCCCAGGCCCCAGGCGCCCAGGGTGGGGGATTCCCAGTTATCCTCCACCAGCCGGATATCATGCTGCTCGGGCTCGATGCCCAAACGGCGTAGGCTCTCCATATAAAGCTCCAGCACGTCATCCGGCGAAGGCTTTAATATCACCTGAAACTGATAATAATGCTGCAGACGGTTGGGGTTTTCCCCATAGCGCCCGTCGGTGGGCCGGCGCGATGGCTCCACATACGCTACATTCCACGGCTCCGGACCCAGGCACCGCAAAAATGTGGCCGGATTCATGGTGCCGGCGCCTTTCTCTACATCATAGGGCTGCTGCAGGATGCATCCCCGCTCCCCCCAGAATTCCTGCAACCGAAGAATGATCTCCTGAAAATTCATCATTTTGCTCCTTTTTGTTTATTGCCTTTGCTTAAAATATCTTATCAGATGTTTCGTATTATAACGCCGCTCCAGGTGATATTCAAGAAATGATTCCAATACCGCTTCCAGCTTCTGTATAGCCCGTGGGCTGGCTTTGAGGCGCGCGATTACGGTTTCCTGCCCCGTGAAGAGCTGCGTCAGGAGCGAGGCGGTTTCTGCGTCCACCGTAAGGGTATTGTCCGGCCCGGCGCGCTGACCGCAATCGCCGCACAAGCCTCCGCCCTCGGCGGCGCTGAGACGGCGCGAACCGCTCAGGGGAGCTTCACAGCGCACGCAGGCATCCAGTTGGGGATGATAGCCGTTATATTTAAGCAGCTGGGCTTCAAAATAGCGCAGCAACAAGCTTTGCTCCCCCCGGCGCTCGATCTCCCCCAGCACGAACAGCAGATGGTGGTAAAGCTCAGGGAAGGCCATGCTTTCAGGCAGGCTTTTATCCAGCAATTCCATCAGGTACACCATCTGCAGGGTACAGTTTAAATCCTCGCGGCTGTGGCCGAAAAATTCGATGATCTGCCCCTGACTGATAAGATCCATCCCGCGGCCGCGCGTGAGCTGCAAGCGGGAATGGCAAAAGGGCTGCACGCACGCACGCAGGCTACTCTTGGGCTTGCTCACCCCCTTGGCTACGGCGGTAAGCTTTCCACTGTCCTCGGAAAAAATGGTCACCAAGCGATCGCTGTCGCGCAGGCTGCGGCTGCGGATGATTACCGCGCGCGTATGCCAATAGCGGCTCATGCCATGGCCTCCTGTCGGCGGCTGAATTCCTCGATGATGGCCACGCTGCCGCTGCACCCCAGGCGGTCGGCCCCCGCCGCCACCAGTTCAAGGGCCTGCTCCAGCGTGCGGATACCGCCCGATGCTTTAATCTTTAAATGGGGGGGGCGCGCGGCATTTATGCACTTAATATTCTCAACGCTGGCGCCGCGGGCGGCAAATCCGGTGGAAGTCTTGATAAAATCCGCCCCACTGTCGCCGATAAGTTTGGTGACAAGGGTCAGCTCGGAAATGGAGAGCAAAGCGGTCTCCACGATGGCCTTCAGGACAAAGTCATGGCGGCTTTTTAGCTCGATTATCTCCGCTATCTCCGCCGCTATCACCGCGTAATCCCCATCCTTGACCGCCCCGATATCGATCACCATGTCAATTTCATCGGCGCCCGCCAACAGGGCATGCTCGGCGGCATAGCGTTTGACTTGCCGTGCGTCGGCGCCCAGCGGAAAGCCGATGACGGTGCACAGCTTAACCCCGCTGCCGGACAAGGCGCGGGCGGCTACCGACAGACGCCCGGGATTGACGCAAACCGCCGCCATTGCATAGTGCCTGGCTTCCTGGCACAATGCTTCAATGGCGGCAGCGGTGGCTTCCGGTCTCAGGCTGGTGTGGTCAATAATCGACGCCAGATCGGCGGCGCGGTTAATCGTGATAGCCGAGTTGCCGAAGATTCTTTTCATTGTCCCTCCAGTTTTTCTTCACCTTTACCCATAAATCCAGATATACCGGCCGGTCGAGCAGCGCTTCGATATCGGTCCGGGCGCGCGCGCCGATGTTGCGCAGCATCTGCCCGTTTTTCCCGATGATGATACCCTTTTGCGAATCCCGCTCCGTGTTGATGGAGGCGCGGATATATATCTTGGCGTCCTCCTGCTGCTTAAACTCCTCAATCTCCACCGCCAGCGAGTGCGGCACTTCGTCGCGGGTCAGCAGCAAAGCCTTTTCGCGAATTAATTCCGCCACCAGGAAACTGGTGGGCTGGTCGGTTATAAAATCCGCCGGGTAATACATCGGCCCTTCCGGCAGCCTTTCCATGGTGCGCTTTAGCAGATGGTCCAGGTTGGTTCCCTGGGTGGCGGAGATGGCGATTCGGTCGGCAAAGTTCAGGCGGCTGACAAAAGGTTCCATGAACTGCCGGGTCTCCTCCTCATCGGCCAGGTCGATCTTGTTGATGAGTAAAAATATGGGCACGGCAATGTCCTGCAGGCGGTCTATGATATATTGCTCCCCGCTGCCAAAAGGCCGGGTAACGTCGGTCATGTAATATATCACGTCCACCTCCTGCAGGGAACGGGTAGACATGTCCACCATATACTCGCCCAGCAGATGGCGGGGCTTGTGGATGCCGGGGGTATCGACAAATACGATCTGTCCGGCTTCACCGGTGTGAATGCCCTGGATACGGTTACGGGTGGTCTGGGGCTTGTCGGAGGTAATAACGATTTTTTCGCCGACGATTTTATTCATCAAGGTGGACTTGCCCACGTTGGGACGACCAATAATACTTACAAATCCTGATTTCAACGCCTTTGCTCCTCCCGCGGGCGGCTTTTGCCCGCTCGTAATCCGGCCCCGCCGATGGGCCGCACTTATTTACTATTTCCCTGATTCAACTGAAAAGCAAACGGTAATAGATCACGCAGGGTAAATGTCATATAGTCAAGGTCACGATTGGAGACCGTGACGCTCAAGGACATATCCGGCGAAAACTCCGCCATCACCTGCAGGCAAGCGCCGCAGGGAAAGGTGAGCTGCTCGGAATCACTGTTTATCGCCAGCTCTTGAAAGCGGATACGCCCGGCGGACACCGCTTTCAGGATGGCCACCCGCTCGGCGCACACCCCCAGGCTATAAGAGGCGTTCTCGACGTTAGCGCCAAAGAACACGCTTCCGTCCTCGCAATACAGAGCCGCGCCCACCGGAAAACCGGAATAAGGAGCATAAGCCTGCGCCTTGGCCTCCCGCGCCATATGCAAAAGTTCATTGCTGTCCATACAGAGTTATCCCGCTTTCCGGTTGGAATAAAGCCAACCATATTATTATTGTCTATTTCTATAAAAAAGGCAAGCCATTCTTTGTGCTTGCCCTTTGATATTTCATTACTCTCGCTTGATGGCTTTTCACACCGGCTACTGTACACTTGGCGCCCGAAAATGTTTTTAGCGCTATGCGGCGTAATGGCGTGCGGTGGCAGGATATACCAGCAGTCAGCGGAGGGAATAGTGTTTGACGCTACGCGGCGGCGGGTGGTGGACGGCGCGTGATGGCAGGTGTTTTATGGGGACGGGCTCGATGTGAAGGGAATTTCGGGGCTAAACACGGGCATTTTTTAAGAACGGTATTATGAACCGTATGTGTTTTAACGCAGCGGTATTATTTTTAAAGCTTGGCAGCTTGTTCGTGGCTGTAACCACCGGTTTTACGGAGAATGCTCATCTTTTGTTAAGTCAAGGGCAATCATTACTAAGCGATTTTGCGGTCAGGCTTTTTTAGCGGTAAAAACGGGCTTTGGAGGCTGTGGGACAGTCTTTGGGCGCATGATGAATGGTCGCTAATTTTGAGGCAAATGGTTATTTCTTGTTAAGCGGGCATTTTTTGTTAAGTGGCTCCATCTCCTTGACGCTTTGTCGTCTGGCGCGCAACGCGCGCCCCCTTCCCCCCGCTCGTTTCCCCCTGTCCCGCTTCGATGACGGGCGGCAAAAACCAAGCCGCGCGCGGCTTTAAAATAATATATGTGCTACCTACAGGCCCGGTGCCTGCGGGAATGGGGCTAAATAACGCCTGTCAAGCCGGCAGCCAGGACAGTACAGAAGCTTTACCTTACCCTGCCCCCAACAATATTTCTGCCCCCAAAAATAATGCGCCTGCCCCCAATTGCCCCCCAAATGTAATCGAAATTGACTTTACGGCCAAGAAAGAACCCGCCGGACGAGGGCGGGCAAACACCTAAACAACCAGGGTTGTAAGCTATTTAGTTTGGTGGGCCATGAAGGAATCGAACCTTCAAC
>JAUNBV010000088.1:736-7886 GCA_030526885.1 Syntrophomonadaceae bacterium | reverse complement strand
GCAGGCTGTAGTTTTCCTCCTCGCCGTAAGACTCGGCATACAGTATCTGATGGTCCTCGGGCGCGTCATCGCCATGCAGCGTGCGCAGGATATCGGTGCGGGATATGATACCGATGAGGCGGTCGTCCTCAATTACCGGCAAGCGGCCCACATCCATTTCCACCATCATCTTTTGCACTTCCCTCACCTGCGTACCGGGCGACACCGATTTTACTGAGCTGGTCATAAATCCCTTCACCGGCGCGTGGCCGAGATCATGAAAATTGGCCTTATCCACATCACGGCGGCTGATAACACCGATTAGGCGGCCATCCTCCACTACCGGCATGCCGGTATGGCCGTAGCGCAGCATCAGCCGCCCCGCCTCCTCCATAGTATGAGACGGCGGGATGCTCTTCACTGGCGTGGACATTATCTCACGCGCGGTAAGCGGAGGATGGATATGCTGCTCCAGGCTTTCCATAATAACGGCCTTTACCTCCTGACACGTCTTACCGCGCACTACCGCTGATCCCACCTTTTCATGACCGCGTCCTCCCAGTGGGTTTAAAACCTCATTGATGCGAACTTCCGCTACCCGACTGCGCCCCACCGCGTTAACCTTGCCCTCCATCAGGGCAATCACAAAGATAACGTCGCAGTCCTCCATTCCAAAAAGGCGAAAGGTCACCAGGTCCAGTCCGGCAATAAACTCTTCTCCCTCATGCACGGCGATACAGGCCTCAATATTCTTCACCCGGAGGCGCTGGGTGCAATCCATCAGCTCCTGCAAAACTCGGGTCTGCTGGGTGGAGAAAAACTTTTCCATGAAATTTGCTACGATCTGCAGATTGGCACCTTGCTCACGCAGATAAGCCGCCACCTTTAAATCGCGCGCGGTGGTGGAATCAAACAGCAGGCTGCCCGTATCGTCGTAAATCCCCAGAGCCAGGATAGTGGCCTCAAAAGGAGTAAGACTTACGCCACGCTCGATGATATGCTCCACCAGAATGGTAGTACAGGCCCCAAGACGGTGTACCTCATGGATGACGCCCTGGAAATCGTCGTTATTGGGCGGATGATGATCGTACACATAGTATTCTATATCATTTTCGCGGCAGATGGTCTGCAAATTCCCCAAACGGCTAATATTGGCAGTATCGACTACAATCATCCGCGTCACCCGCTCCAACGGTATCTCGCGCGGAGCGCGGATGACCAGCGAATCCTTGTACAAGGCCAAAAAGCGCTTCACATTATTATTGAGCGTGCCCGAGAAAACCTTTATCGCTCCGGGATACAGCTTGCCCGCCGCCACCATACTGGCCAGACCGTCAAAATCCAGAGCATTGTGAGAAGTAATGATATCCATACTAAAAACCCCTTAAACAATTCATCGAAGCGTTTCTTATTATAACAGTTTTTCGCCGCCCTGCGCCACCATGCCACTATATAAAAGCGCTGCCTACCCGACCAAAAGGAGAGCTACAGATGCCCATAGCATATCACTTGCTCTTTGACAAGCCAAATGAAATAACGGCATGGCCCAAGCCATGCCGTTTTCTTAAATACCATACTGTCTTATTGGAACTGCCCGCGTCGCCGATTGAGGCTCTCCGCGTCTCTCGTCTATTACATAACGACCTAATTTACCACTACATATTAGGGTTAGCGAAACTCGGCGGGTTGGCCTTGGTCTCTCCAAACGCGTTGCCCGGCGACGGGCGGGAGAGATCAAAGTATATGCGCGAATCCTTCGTCACGCCAAAATCTTTGTTGGAGCCGCTGTCCTGCACCTGGTTAAAGGCTTCGCGGAACAGCGCGTTATGCGCTTCCTCTCGGTTCAGCAGAAAATCAATTGTATCCCTTACCTTTTTATCATCGATTTGGCGGTACAGATACTCGTAAACCACCTTGGCGCGCTGCTCAGAGGCAATGTTTGAGAGTAGATCCGCGCAGAGGTCGCCGGTAACGGTGACATAATCGCTGGTCCATGAATATCCCGACGCGTTTATCAGCCCGGGATTCAGGCCCATAATAACGTGGCTCTGGATTTCGCCCACATCCACCGTGGAATAGTCCACGTCATGGCCGTTTAAAAGGTTGATGGTCTGCGCCACCATTTCCATATGGCTGAGCTCTTCGGCCGCAATATCCATGAACAGGTCCTTAATCTGTGGGTCCTTGATGCGAAAGCTCTGCGACATATACTGCATGGCGGCCTTCAATTCACCATTGCCACCACCGAGCTGCTCATGCATCAAGACCGCATATTGCGGATTGGGCTTTTCCACCGCAACCGGATGAAGCATTTGTTTTTCGTGTTTAAACATCTGATATGCCCCTTTCATTTTTAAGAATAATACTGTTGTACCCGATGTAGCTTGTGCTGATTGGGGAGGAAATATTCCGTTTGAGTCCGGGAGCGAGATAACGCTATGGTTTCTTATAAAAATTATTAAATCACCACGCTTGGTGACAAGCGGGTACTAGCGGGCCAAATTTAGTCGGGGAATGGGCGTACATGACAGGCAAGAACCGGGGGCATCAGTCGAATGAAAGCCTGATGTCCCCGGTTCTTTACCGGCACCAAGATATACGGTCACCGGAGCATATAAAAATACTGCGGTCATGTCGTTAATAGAAATTCTTTCTCATGTGAAAGCGCAACTCATCCCGCAGTTCGGGATGGGCAATACTTATCAGCTCCTGCGCCCTTTCCCGCCGCGTCTTGTAGCGCAGGTCCGCCACGCCGTATTCCGTGATTATATAGCAGGCGAAGGTGCGCGGCACGGTGACCGGGCTGCCGAGCGGCAGTTCCGGTAATATGGCCGATATCAGCTCGCCATTCGCGCCCTTGCGCGCGGCCCTAAGCAGAGTGATGGGCTTGCCCCGCTTCGACCAATACGCTCCCATCGCAAAGTCCAACTGCCCGCCGGCGCCGCTTATCATGCGATGCCCCAGTCCTTCGGCCGTAATCTGCCCGCTGAGGTCAATCTGCAATGCCATGTTCATCGCCACCATCCCCTCATGCTGCGCAATCAGAGCCGGCCAGTTGGTGTGAACAGCGGGATATATCTGACAGGCCGGGTTTTCGGCCACAAAATCATACATGCTCTTATCGCCCAGGCAAAAGGTACTGATAGAAATGCCCTGATGCACCGGCTTGCGGGTATTGTCCACGATGCCTTCTTCGATCATCCGCGGCAGCCCCAGCGGGAACATCTCGCTGTGAATACCCAGGTGATGCTTGCCGCGCAGGCCGGAAGCCACCGCTTCCGGGATACCGCCGATGCCCATCTGGATGGTATCGCCGTCCTCTATCAACTCCAGTACATAGTGGGCGATGGTCTCCTCCACCACACTGGTCTCCGCCCGCTTGAATTCCACCGGCTCACTGCTGTTTTCAATAAAATAGTCAAATTCGGAGATGTGCAGCCAGTTGTCACCAAACACCACCGGCATCTGCTCGTTCACCTCCCCCACCACCAGACGGGTCTTGCCCAGAGCAATGCCCTCCTTCACGCTTTGCAGCGTGTAGTCATTGGTCAGCCCCAGGTTCAGGTATCCTTTGCTATTGGGCGGCGTGACCTGAAATATATGGTATGTAGCGCGGTTGGCCATCATAGCGCCACCGTCCAGCACATTATTGGGGATAAAGTCACAGTTGGCCTTGTACGCCTCACGTACCCGAGCCGCGCCAAAGGTGGGGGTAAATAGTATATGCTCCTCGATGGGTTTCATGAACGCCGGGTCATACAGGCGGCTGGGCTTTAATTGCAGAGAGTCCATAATCTTTACGCCCCGCACCTCTTCACAGCGGTCCAGCAGGGCTTCGTAAAACTCCGGCGACACCCCGGTAGCGCCCAGGGCGGTGGAAATAAATTCATTATCCTTGACTAATCCTGCGGCCTCCTCAAAAGAAATACATTTACGTCGGTATGCTTCCGTTACAGAATTGATGGTCATCGAAGACAGCTCCAATCTTAGCTAAAATTATACAGCGACTGATCGTCTAAAAACTCAATGCCGGCAGCAGTAAAAGTTGCCGCCGCCTGCTCGACATCCTCCACCTTAAAAATCACCAATGCGTCCTTGCCGGAACTGCCAATAAAGGCATAGAGGTATTCAATGTTCAGGTTGGCAGCAGACGTGGCCTCCAACACCCCGGCCAATCCGCCCGGAGTATCCGGCACCCGTACCGCAATAACATCGGTTTCGCTGACAGTAAAGCCGCCTTCCTTCAGAATACGATAAGCGCTTTCGGGGTCGTTGACAATAATCCGCAAAATGCCAAAATCCGAGGTATCGGCGATGGATAGAGCGCGGATATTGATACCGGCCTCACCCAAAACGCGCGTGACCCGCGCCAGTCTCCCTGCCTTGTTTTCCAAAAATACCGAAATCTGTTTTGCCATAATAAAAACCTCCTTTAATATTATATTTTACAACTAAATGCCGGGATTATCAATCAGTTGCACGGCTTTTGCTGCCCTGCGCGCATTCCCGCATATAGCGGTCTTCTTTACGCTCCGATAAGGTGATTAATTACCCCCGCAGCCAGAAAAAGACCAAAAACTGATGGCACGTATGATACCGTGCCCAAGGCGGTGCTTCCTTCGATCCGAATATCGCGGGGCGGCTCGGTAGAAAAAACCGTTTCTACATTGGCTTTTAGGGCATCATCGCTCAATTCGCGTCTTAAACGGCGGGCCAGCGGACACACCGAAGTTTCGCTCAGTTTGGCCCGTCTGATTTGTGAGGGATCCAGACGGTTAGCGGCCCCCATCGAATGGATAGACCAGATACCTCGCGCCTGACAGCTGCGGATTAAAAGCGCCTTATCGGTCAGTGCATCAATAGCGTCTACCACCGCGTCGGGCGCGTCCCGTAAAAGACGTTCCTCGCTGGCGGCATTAAATCGATAAGCATATTGGTCAATAATGACCGTCGGGTTAATATCCTTTAGGCGAGCGGCCCACACCGCGGTTTTATCCAGCCCGACAGTGGAGTTCAAAGCACCCAACTGACGGTTGATATTGCTTGATTCCACCTTATCGCCGTCCACCAAACTGATATGGCCTACCCCCATACGGCCAATAGCCTCCGCCGCCCAGGAACCCACGCCCCCCAGCCCGATGACCATCACATGGCTGCTTTGCAAGCGCTTAAACTCCGTCTTGCCGATTAATATGCTTTCCCTTGAGAAGCTGTTATCCATGCTCGAACCCTGCCCACTATTGTTTTACGCTCATAATATATCACAATAACTCGCTTTCATGGGAAAATAATCGCTTCGAGCTTAAAATGGCTTAAAAAAGAGCAAAAAAAGGCCCCGCGGAGCCGTCTAAACCGTCAGTTTAAACCTGCATAGCAGGTGGGTGTCCTCTCCGTAGCCTTCCTGTTCCCTCGTATCATGAGGTATACATCAACTCCGGAAGTCAGACTCCCTTGTTTTCAGCGTTGGCAAAAACAAGGACAGCTTAAACGCACACAGCAGGGTCTATGGGAATTTGATAATTAAATACTATCACAATCGTTTCAGGAATTAAAGCTTTTCGGTCAAAAAATATCTTCCCCCAGGTGGTAAATTTTGCATTTAGTTTATCTTAGAGTCAGCGATAGTTCACGCAGTTGCCGGGGTGCTACGCCAGAAGGCGCGCCGGTCAGGGGACAAGCCGCGCTCTGGGTCTTAGGGAAAGCGATAACGTCGCGAATGCTTTCGCGCTGTGCCATCAACATTACCAGGCGATCCACCCCAAAGGCGATACCACCGTGAGGCGGAGTACCATATTCAAAGGCTTCCAACATGTAGCCAAACTTCTCTTTGGCTTCCTCCTCGCTTAGACCGATTAGGCTAAATAGCCTGCTCTGCAGGTCGCGATCATGAATACGGATGCTTCCTCCGCCGATTTCCACACCGTTGAGGATGAGATCATAAGCCCGCGCCTTCACTCGAGCGGGATCGCTCTCCAATATGCCCTCATCCTCCGGGCAGGGAGCGGTAAACATGTGATGTACCGCTATAAAGCGCTGCTCTTCATCGTCAAACTCCAACAACGGGAAGCCGTAAATCCAGGTAAAATTCAGGACATTGGGATCGATAAGTTCCATTTTACGCGCCAATTCCAGTCGAAGCGCCCCCAGCACCCTACATACGATGGCTTCCGTATCGGCGCCGAAGATTAACAGATCCCCCGTTTCCGCCTTCATGGCCCTTAAAATACCCTGCACCTCATCCTCCTGCAAGAATTTGGTAATAGGCGATTTCAACTCGTTTTCCGTTACATTAATCCAAGCCATACCCTTAGCGCCCCATTCTACAGCGCACTTGCCCAGCTCATCAATCTCGCGGCGGGCAAATACCGCCCCGCAGCCTTTGGCATTTATACCCCGCACTACCCCGCCGGCGGCGATAGCGCCGGAAAACACCTTGAATTCCACGTTGCGCAGCAGCTCGGTCAAATCGATAATTTCCAGGCCAAAGCGCATATCCGGCCTGTCCGAGCCGTATTTCAACATCGCCTCCTGATAATCGATGCGGGGAATAGGGCGCGGTAGGTCGTAGCCGCATGCCTCTTTAAATATGAGCACCATTAATTCTTCGATCAACGCAAATATATCCTCTTCGTCAATGAAGGACATCTCTATATCCAACTGCGTGAATTCGGGCTGGCGATCAGCGCGCAAGTCCTCATCGCGGAAACAGCGGGCCACCTGAAAGTATTTCTCCATGCCGGCCACCATTAAGAGCTGCTTGAATATCTGCGGCGACTGGGGCAAGGCGAAAAATTCACCGGGATGTACCCGGCTGGGCACCAAATAATCGCGCGCGCCCTCGGGAGAGCTTCGGCCCAGCATCGGGGTCTCAATCTCCAAAAAGCCTTGGGCGTCAAGAAAGCGGCGCATAGCGCTTACCACTTTATGGCGCAGGATAAGGTTGTTTTTCATTTCCGGCCGACGCAGGTCCAGATAGCGATAACGCAGGCGCAACAGTTCATCCACCTCTACCCGGTCTTCAATGTAGAAGGGCGGCGTCTTGGCTTTACTGTAAACTTCCATATGCTCCGCTTGTACTTCCACATCACCGGTGACCAGATTGGGATTGCGGGTCTCCTCGGAGCGAATCACCAGTTTTCCTTTTACCGCTATAACGTATTCGCTACGGATG
>JAUNBV010000088.1:0-726 GCA_030526885.1 Syntrophomonadaceae bacterium | reverse complement strand
CCCTCCGCCAAATGAAAGGCTTCCACAGCAATTTCAGGATTGAATACCACCTGAACAATGCCGGATCGGTCACGAAGGTCCACAAAAATCAATCCACCGTGGTCGCGGCGGGTATCCACCCAGCCATTAAGGACGACGGTTTCTCCCACTCGACCAGAGTTTAATTCTGTTGCGCTGGCTGTACGTTTCATGTTTATTTTAATCCTTCCTCTCACATCACATTATATAGCAGCCTTGACCGCTGCAATTATCTCTTTGGCCTCTACTCGCCGCTGAACGCCGTCTGCCATGTCACGCAGCGTATAAAAGCCTTGTTCGGCTTCGTCAGCGCCCAGCAGTATGACCTGCCTGACCCCCAGTTTACCGGCTTGTTTCATCTGAGCCTTGCCGCTACGCACCTGATAGTCGCGCTCCGCTCTGATACCGGCTTGGCGCAGTCCATTCAGCAGTTCCGCCGCCTGTGGTTGGTAAGCGGGGTCAAAGCATACGATGAAAGCATCGAGTGGTGAAGGTAACTCGGCTTCCTCCCCCAGCGCCAGTAATATACGCTCCAAACCCAAAGCAAAGCCTACCCCCGGAATATCAGGTCCGCCGCATTCCTTGACCAGCCCATTATAACGTCCGCCGCCACCCACGGCACTGTTCGCGCCCAACCGCGGCACATGTACCTCGAACGCAGTGTTGGTGTAATAGTCCAACCCCCGCACCAGACGGTCATCCTGTATA
>JAUNBV010000087.1 GCA_030526885.1 Syntrophomonadaceae bacterium | reverse complement strand
CGGATAATTTTTTTGCTCACCGCCAGGGATTCAAGATCGGGCTTACAGATCTCCACGTCGAAATGGCCGGCGTTGCACATGATGGCGTTATTTTTCATCACCGCCATATGCTCCTTGCGGATGACGTTGCAGTTGCCGGTCACGGTAATGAAGTAGTCGCCCACCTTGGCGGCTTCCTGCATGGGCATCACCTTGCAGCCGTCCATGATGGCTTCGTTGGCCTTGATGGGATCGATCTCGGTGACGATGACATTGGCCCCCAGGCCCTTGGCCCGCAGCGATACGCCCTTGCCGCACCAGCCGTAGCCTACCACCACCACGTTTTTGCTGGCCGCCACCAGGTTGGTGGTGCGGTTGATGCCGTCCCATACCGATTGGCCGGTGCCGTAGCGGTTGTCAAACAGGTATTTCATGTAGGCGTCATTGACCGCGATCATGGGGAAGGGGAGAGCGCCGTCGGCGTCATGGCCTTGAGGCGCACGATGCCGGTGGTGGTTTCTTCGCAGCCGCCGATGATGGCTCCGGCCTGTTGCTGCCGGTGGCGGGTGATGGCGGTTATAACGTCCGCGCCGTCGTCGATTACGGCGTCGGGGTTCAAGTCCAAAGCCTTGTTCAGATACAGGTCGTATTCCTCCGCGCTTTCGCCGTAAACCGCGAACACGATGATGCCCGAGTCCACCAGCGCCGCCACTACGTCGTCCTTAGTGGACAGCGGATTGCTGGCGCAGGCGATGACGCGCGCCCCGGCGGCCTGTAGGGTCAAGAGCAGATAACCGGTTTTGGCTTCCAGATGCAGACAACATAAAACGGTCTTGCCTTTCAGCGGCTGCTGTTCCTCAAACTCCTTGCGCAGCGCGTTTAAGACCGGCATATTATTATTGACCCACTCCAGCTTTTTATGACCCTCGGGAGCCAGCCCCAGGTCACGGATAATCGAAAGCGCAACGGCTTCCCGACGTGCATTTTCACGCATCAAATCTTCCTCCCCATTTAAATTGCCCGTTATGGGCTTTAAGGATAATCTGTTTTCAAGCATCATTATAACGAAACGAGTTTACTTTAGGAACTACTTTCTGATATTATTTACATGGTTATAAATTCTGATATTATTTAGGGATGTTATTTTACCGGGTTAAAAATCGATTGATAAGAGGAGTTTTTAGTGAAAATCCTGATCCTCAGCTGGGAGTACCCGCCGCATATGGTGGGGGGGCTGGGCCAGCATGTTTACGATTTGAGCTATTTTCTGGCCCGGCGGGGGGTAAGTGTACATATAATTACCCCCCGCGTTATCGATGTGCCCGATTATGAGCTGGATCGCGGGGTGCACATCCGCCGGGTGGGGCGTCCCAGTTCCGAGGACGAGGATTTCCGGGCCTGGACTTTCAGCTTCAACAGTGAAGCCATCCGCGAGGCGGTACGGCTGAGCGCGGAGACAGGGGGCTTTAACGTTATCCACGCTCACGACTGGCTGGTGGCCTATGCGGGACGAGCCTTGGCCAAGGCCTATGAGATACCTCTGGTGAGCACTATCCACGCCACCGAGCACGGGCGCAATCTGGGCCTGCATAATCGCGTGCAGCGCGAAATCAATGAGATTGAAAAAAACCTGGCGTTACATGCGGAGCGGGTGATCTGTTGCAGTGAATATATGGCCCAGCAGATATCCTGCCTGTTCGGTATGCCGCAGCAGGAGATAAGGGTTATCCCCAACGGGGTGGTGCCGGAACAGTATACCGAACTGCCGGACAGCGTGCGCATTCAGATCGACCGCAATGAGACGGTGATATTTTTTATCGGGCGGCTGGTGCCGGAAAAGGGCGTGTACCAGCTCATCCAGGCCATGCCGGAGGTGATTGCGGCGGTGCCGAACGCGCGCCTGTATATCGGCGGCCGGGGACCGCAGCAGGAGATACTGGAGACCCTCATCGCCAAGCTGGGCATCAAAGACCGGGTAGTTTTTACCGGCTTTCTGAAACCGCATCATCGCAATTACCTGTATCAGCAGGCTTCGGTAGCGGTATTCCCCAGCCTGTACGAGCCTTTCGGCATTGTGGCGCTGGAGGCGATGGCCACGAAAACGCCGGTCATCGTGGGCGATACCGGTGGCCTGGCCGAGATCGTAAGACATAAGGAAAACGGCCTGAAGGTAAAGCCGGGCGATGAAAAGGTATTGGCTGAGGAGATTATCAGGGTGCTGAAGGATAAGGAACTAAGCCGCCGCATGGCGGAAAACGCCGCCCGGGAGCTGATGGAAACGTATGATTGGAACCTCATCGCGGCCCGCACCATCGAGGTGTACGAGGAAGCCATAGCCCGTTTCCAGAGCCGCGGCCTCCCGCCGGGCCGGTTTTGATTTATAGGGAAGGGTAAGAGCGCATGGCATCGAAGCTGTTATTGGTTTTACACAGTCACATACCCTATGTCAAGCGGCAGGGGCGCTGGCCTTTTGGCGAAGTGTGGCTGTTTGAGGCCATGGCCGAGACGTATATCCCGCTGTTGCGCAACTGGAACCGTTTACAGGAGGAGGGTCTGTCGGCTCCCGTCACCATCAGCTTCAGCCCCCCACTGCTGGAACAGATACGTTCCCAGTATATTCACCGCCAATTTGTGGAATACCTGCATGAGAAGGAGCGCCTGGCGCTGGAGGACGAGCGCTGGTATGTGTCGCAGTCGGACCATGAGATGGCTCAGCTGGCGAATTATTATTATCGCTTTTATCAGGACATCCGCCGGGACTACTTGGTGGAGCTGGACGGGAATATCATCGAGGCGGCCAGGCGGTTGCAGGAAGCGGGGCAGTTTGAGATCATTACCACCGCGGCCAGCCATGCCTATCTGCCCCTGCTGGACCGCAACAGCTTGAAGTATCAGATTTACTGGGCGCAGAAAACCTACGAAAAGCACTTTAACGCCGCGCCGCGCGGTTTTTGGCTGCCGGAGTGCGGTTATTTTCAAGGGGTGGAGGATCTGCTCATCCGCTACGGCTTCAAGTATTTCTTTGTGGATAGCCATGCGCTGGAGGGCGGTCATCCCTGCAGTGTTTTCAGCGGTGGCGGCGACGAGCCCCTGCTGGTGGAAGCGGAGCCGTTCGTGCAGACCGGATTGAGCACTTACTGCCCTTATAAGGTGAAGAATAAGGACATCATGGTGCTGGGCCGCAATGCCATGGTCAGCCAGCAGGTATGGTCGGCCGATTCCGGTTATCCCGGCGATCCGCGCTATCGCGAGTTTCACCGCCAGTCTCACCGTTCCGGCTATAAATACTGGCAGGTCACGGACCGCTTCAATTCGCTGGATACCAAGAAATGCTATAATCCGGAGCAGGCGCAGCAGCTCACCCAATACCATGCCCAGGATTTTATCCGCAGTATCATGTCCACCGGGCATGAAGCGGAAGCGATGGGTTATCCGGAGCCGCTGATCGTGGGGTGCTATGATACCGAGTTGTTCGGGCATTGGTGGTGGGAAGGCATCGACTGGCTGGATACGGTAATGCGCGGCTTTATAGCGGAGCCGGAACTGGATTTTACCCTGCCGTCGCAGATTCCCGATGAGCTGCCCGAGGCCCAGGTGTTTGAATCCTCCTGGGGTATGGGCGGCAAGCATTATGTATGGGAAAATCCGGAAACCAACTGGATGTGGGACATCATCCGCCGTGCCAACCGCGAGTTTGAAGCCCTGGAAATATGGCCCTCCGCTCCCGAGATGCGGCGACAGACTTACCGGCAGATCCTGCGGGAGCTTATCCTGCTCGAATCCAGCGATTGGCTGTTCATGGTGAGCAATAACCTCACCCGCGACTATGCGTTAAAGCGTTTCTTTGAGCATTATTCCAAATTTACGCGCCTGGTGAGCGTGTTTAAGAGCGGGAATTATACGGAAAGTTTCCTGCAATGGTTGAACCGCATCCAGCTGGAGGACGACCTGCTGGATGATTTATAGAGTCAATATTTGCTACGGAGGTTACTAATGAAGGGTCATATCGCCTTCTGTCCACATTTTCATCAGCCCCATTTTCAGCTTTACCGCACGCGCGAGGAAGCGATGCGCCATTCCTATGAACCGTGGCTGCGCCTGCTGAACGAAGCGGCTCAGTTGCCCGGTTTTTTTGTTAATCTGCATTATTCCGGACCCTTTCTTTATTGGATGCGTTCGGAGAAGGGGGACTTTGCGCCGCAGCTTAGAAAACTTATTGCCGGCGGCAAAGTCGGTATTTTAGGCGGCCTGGCCGATGAGCCTTTTATCCAGCTCAGTTCCCGCCGCGATGACGTGTTGTATCAGATGCAGGAGTATGACGCGATTTGCCGCGAGGTGCTGGGGGTAAAAGCGGCGGAGTGGCAGGGCGTTCATATCGTGGAACGGGAATGCGGGGAGTATATGCTGTATCACCTGAGCCGGGCCGCGCGGCTGATGGATGCCAAGGCCATATTCTATCTGGACGCGGAGAGTTTTTACGGTTCCCACTTCACCTATCCCGGCGGCAGCGAGGATTATTGCATGAAACACTTTGGCTTTAAGGACCCGGTGGCGAAAACGGTGTTTTCCCATCTGCCGGAGCAATTGCTGTATTTCCCGCTGCGCGATGAATTGGCGGGAGAGAGCTTCATCTCCGTGCCGGTACACAGCCAGCATCGCTATCAACTGCTCAAACGCCAGGCCTTCACCGGCGAGGACCGGGTGAAGATTAAGCCGTCACATTATCTCTTCTATTTAAAAGACGCCATCGCCCAGGCCTGGGAGCTGAGCAACAAAATGGGCCGGCCCATGGAGCCCGTGGTGGTGATTTTTGAGGACGCGGAGAAATTCGGCCAGTGGAGCAAGGACCCCGAAGGCGATCACCAGTGGATGATGGAATTTTTCCGGCAGGTTCAAGCCGATCCGGAGGTGGATTTCACGGGCCTGCGCGATTATGTCGAGCGGCAGGGCTATTATGACAGCTATCCGGTGGGCAGCAGCCATTCCTATCCCGAATGGGAAAACTGGACCGCCAAACGCGGCATTCGCGGAATCTGCTTCGGCGATGAGCGCCTGCGGCGGGTAGTGGCACGGTTGCGCCGGACCGAGGCCTTGCAGCAGGGGCTGGAGGAAGGCGTCATTAAGCGCGCGGCCCAGGCGTTGCCGCCGGAACTGCGGGAGATTACCTTGCGCGTGTGGCTGGAGAGCGAGGAGCGCTACCGCCTGGTAGAAACCTTGCTTAAGCAAGAGGATGCGGCTTTACAGCAAGCGTATAAGGCTATCAATCGGGTGCGCCATCTGGTGTACCAAGAGGACCCCAAATGGGCCAGCCGCCATCCCTCCTACGGTTCATCGCCCTATTATGATGTTAACGGGCTGGCCTATCTGGAATTGGCGGACCGGTTGCTTAAAAAACTGTATGAACGGTCCGAACTTACGCTACTGCCATCGCCGCTACTGCAGGACTGGGATATGGACGGGCTGGAAGAGGTCTGGGTGGAGAAGCCGCGCCTGACCCTGTCACTGGACCGCGAGGGCGGCTGCGTGAATTATATGCATGTGGTAGACCGCGAATATGGCGAAAACGGCAAGCTGCAGCTGGCGGCGCTGGAAAAGGAGATTTGCGCGGTGCGTTCCTACAATGATATCCTGCGCTATTCCAGCGCCCTGGTGTTAAGCGAGACCGACAGCAGCCTGCGCTTTGAGGCTTATCCGGAGGGCGGACGCCGGGAACTGTGCCGTAACAGTATGCGCTGCGATGTCATCGCCGGCCCGGCGGCCAACAGCTTTCATTATGTGAATGATTTTGGCCGCGGCTTGTATGAGCTGGATGAATTGACCGAGACCGACGAGACAATCATAGTGCGCATGAGCCATAGCGCCGACGGGGGCAACTTTGGCCGGGTGCGGCTGGAGAAGACCTTTACTATCGAGCAGGATAAAATGACGGTGCATTTTGCCGCGCGGTGCGAGCGCCAGCCGGAGGGGACTAATCTCACCCTGTGCCCGCAGATAGTATGTACCGCCACTCCCTCCGATGAAGTGCATTTCGCGCCGGAATCCTGGCTGGGCTTCCCGGCGGGCAATGAGCGCATACGGGTAAGCCTGCTGCCGCATTCGGGCGACGAAGCGGCCCGGCATACCGAAGAAGTCGATTGGAAAGGCCGGGTGGACTACCTGTACCGCACCGACAGCGGCAACGGTGCGCGCTTTTATAACCGGGTGCGCTTTAAAATGGGGGGCGGCGACATCATCAACTTGGGGGTGGAGCCAGCGGTAAGGCATTACTATATCAATATGGTATTTCCGGAGCAAAGCCGCTTGAGCTATAACAGCTCCGGCATGATGCTGCGCCCGGTAGTGCGGTTTGTGGATGGCAAGGCGGAGTTTACCGTGAGCCAGAGCTGGCAGCTGGACGTCAAACCGGAGGCTGAACGCTACGGCGTGCGGCTGCCGTTGATAAAATAATAATTTATGAAGGAGACGCACAACATGATTTTGAAGCAGTTTTTCAGTTACTATTTCGATGCCGTGAGCGATGAGACCAGGGAGTTTTATCGTCATTTACTGCCCGGGACCGGAAACCTGGTGGATGATTACACCGAGGTGTTTCGCCGGAACGATGACGAGTCCATTGCCTTTCTGCTCAGGTTTTATCGGGCTACCGCCGCCCTGCGCGACCGTGACCGGCAGCAAGCCATACTGTTTAATGTCAGCCACAATATCTGTTTCCCCTTTTTCTTCAAATACGTATGGGAGCGCATGAGCGCGGAGAATCAGGCGCGGGTGGCGGATAAGCTGGGCAGCGGCGACGTTGACCGCATCTGCGCCATCTTTGATGAAAACGTGGCGCTGCGCAACTGGTTCTGCAGTGAGCTGGGCCATGAGCTGGACCAGGACGCCCTGTTCACCATGAACGAGGTCATCGCCCTGCAAAACTTTTCCTCCGGCGGTGAGCCTTCTTTCCTACAATTCGCTTATCCCTATATGAGCAAGATCCAGGGCGGGCGCATCTTGGACGCCGGCTGCGGCGCCGGTTTCGCCACCTTGGTGATGAGCCAGTATGCCCATGTCTATTCGGTGGATGCCTGCCGCTCACGGCTGGAACGCGCCAAGGCTCTCTCCGCCATGATGAAAAAGGGTGAAAAGGATGTGTTTCCGGGAGTCATCCGGCTGATGCACGACGAGTTGGGGGTGATGGCGGTGGAATACGATTTCCCCTCGGCGGAAAAACTGCTGGCCGGGACCTCCAATGAAGTACACTTTCATGAGGGCAGCATCGACTCCCTGCCCTGGGAGGACAATTTCTTTGATGCCATCAATTGCCTGGACGTGCTGGAGCATACCTTTTCCCCGGAAAACATCATCCGCGAGTTCAGCCGGGTGCTGAAGCCCGGCGGAATAGTGCTTATCACCGCCCCCACCCGTTACGGCGAGGCCCAGCAGCGGATTCACGAAACCATTTACGGGGCCATGTTCCCGGCCATGTTACATATGCATCACTTTGAGCCCGCGGCTTTAAGCGAGATGTTTGGCCGCTACGGGCTGGTGGAGCATGAGATGGTGCCGTTTGACTTCATGACCTGGGATGAGTTTATGGAAATCGCTGACGAGACGCCGGATCGCGAGCTGGCGGAGGAATTGACCGCCAACCCCTTTGATGAAGTGGCGCTGCAGCTGTTTGCGGTTTATCGCAAGGCGGAGCAGTAAAAGTCACTCCTTTCTTGCGCCGGCATAAGATATATTAACCGTCGGCAAAGAAATGGAGGGATTCTTGTGCGCGTAATATATATACGCCTGCCGGGTGTGGTCAGAAATTTTTTAATGCGTTACTGGGGCTGATATTATGCCGGAGCGAGGAGAGCGGCGAGAGCAGTGACCGCGGGCCCGAGCCGTCCGGCCGGATCAATTTCCACCTGTGGCTGGGCTTGATCCTGCTCGGCTGCGGTACCGTGCTGTGGATACTGTCGTGGATATGGCAGTGACAGGGGAGACAGGGAGATTTTGTAATAGTGGCCCCGGTG
>JAUNBV010000086.1:3381-8122 GCA_030526885.1 Syntrophomonadaceae bacterium | reverse complement strand
CGTCTTCTTCATAGTTGATCAGGACGCGGTAGGTTTCGTCATCGATCTCCAGTTCGGCCAGCAATTCAAACTCGTGTTCTTCGCCATCATCGTCGATCAAAACCAGAATAGGGATTTCTTCGAATTCTTCCTCGTGGTCGTGCTTAAAATCATCAGCCATTACTACACCTCTTTTTTAGGTTTCAGGCCCATACGCAGCCTGTGAGTTAATTCTATAGTCTCCGCTGTCGTCTGTCAAATACGATGTCAAGGTTTTCGCGTATAAAACGCAATCTATATGTTCATATTATGAGTATAAAATTTAAGGACCCTTAAACGGTCGGCGGCATAATGTAATACGGTGAACAGTTTCCGGGGTTTAACCGCTCCGGGGCTTTCATATAACGCAGCAGCGGGACTTTTCTTAGCCCGCTGCTGCTTTTTCATAAAACCGTCCCCTGCAAACATATACATTACACATGTTTTTTATCATCAATTTAAGAAAAGACTTTTTAATAACCGGCCTGGGACTGATCATGTTCTGTGCCGCGTTGCTGGCAGCGCACAACTTAGGGCAGGGTCAGGAAAAGGTGCCCGCCCTGTCCGCCGCGCTTACCGGATGCGTCATTGTAGTGGACGCCGGCCACGGAGGGGTAGATTCCGGCGCCATAGGGTTTGGCGGCAGTCTGGAAAAAGATATCACCCTTAACGTCGCGCTGCAAACCGCCGAGCATCTGCGGCAATGCGGGGCAGAAGTGATCCTGACCCGTGACGGGGACCACGACCTGGCGGGCGCTGACTTCAACGGCACCATTCGCCAGCGCAAGCAGCGCGATATGCCCGCCCGCATCGCGGTAGCCGAGGAAGCCCACGCGAATTTTTTCATCAGTATCCACACCAACGCCAGCACCTCGCGGCGCTGGCGCGGGGCTCAGGTTTTTTATCAAAACAACAGCGAGATCGGGCAGACGGTGGCCAAGTGTATGCAGACTGCCATCAATGAACTGGATAAAAACAATACCCGCTCGGCCGCCCCCGGCGCTTATTACGTGCTGAACCGGACCTCCATGCCCGGGGTGCTGATAGAGACCGGCTTCATTTCCAATCCCGAGGAGGAACGACTGCTGCTATCCCCCGAATACCAAGACCGATTGGCCTGGGCTATCGCGGTGGGAATGCATCAGGCACTGACCTCCGGCGGTGATTGAGAAGGCCGGATACTGCGTCACTGATCGTTGCGCTATCCCCAGCCGCCGGCATCACCATGCTTTGACGGCGTTAGCCCTCATTTGCTTGCCAATCCCTTAGTTTCGGTGTGTAACCGTCCCCTTTAACCTGGTTTGCGCTCCCCCTTGACAAACCATCCCTGCCGCCTTACACTAATTAAGTAAATTACTAAATAAGTAACATAAACAGGAGGCGACAAGGATGAAAATACCCAATAATCTCAAGCACAAACCGGTGATAGTGGTGGAGAATTACGCTCAGCTAGACGGGCGCGAGGCCGGTAATACGGACGCGCAGGGGCTTTCGCTGGGGCTGGCGCAGTGGAATGATCGCGGGCGGGTGGATATATCGGCCAAGGTATGGCGCCATACCGGGGAAAAGTGGTCGCGTCAGTCGGAGGAACTGCCGCTGCACCGGGTGTTGGATCTGGCCATCCTCGTTTGCCGCAGTCAACTCTACTTCCGGGAGGAGTCCTATCGGATCGACGGGCTTTACGATTCTGAGCAGCCGCAGATCGACCGCATCGGCCTGCAGGGTGACGCCATGACGGTGACGGTGTGCACCGATAATGAATACATTGATGAGGACATCAAGCTGTTTTTGCAGGGGTTGAATCGCGACGATGAATTACTGGGGGAACGCATGGCGGTGCTGGCCCGTATCCTGGGCGATTTGGGCTATCAGGTGCGGCGTAAGTAGGCGCCCTCACAAGGAATAATTTGGAAAAAACCTGGTTGCGTTGTAATATCTGGCCACCGGCCGGCGTATAAATATAGTACAGGCTTCATGCGGAAGTCACGTTACCGTGAAGGGAGAGCTTTTATCATGAGGACAAACTTAAGGGCCGGATTGTTGCTGATACTGTTGATGATGTTGGCTGGAACGCTGATGGGGTGCAGTTGCGAGCGTGAGCCGGAGGCTCCGGCAGTGGTGGAGCCGGCGGAGCCGGAAGATGAGACCGTGACCGTCACGCTGTATTTCAGCGACGACCAGGCGATGTATGTCATGCCCGAAGAGCGCGAGGTGGTGGTTAAGGACGATAGCGATGAAGCGTTGGCAACGGCGATATTGAATGAATTGATCGCGGGGCCGCAGACCGAAGGCCTTTATCGCACCATACCCGCCGAATCGCAAGTGTTGGGACTGGAGATTAAAGACGGGTTGGTGGCGATAAATTGGAACTCGGAGTTTCAAACCGGGCACAGCGGGGGCAGCGCCGGGGAATTCATGACCCGCGCCTCCATCGCCAACTCGCTGACCGAATTGGATTCGGTGCAGCAAGTCAAAATCCTCATCGACGGTGAACCCATCGATTCGCTGGCCGGTCATTTTGATTTTAGCGAACCGCTGCAGCGCGAGGAGGATGCTATCGGGAAATAATTTAACCTTCAAGGTGTAATCCGTAATACAGGTGATCGCAATAGCGATCGCCCATATCGGATAAGCGGGGCAATACCCCCCACAGTTGAAAACCCGTCTTTTCCAGCAGACGTATGCTGCGCTCATTACCGGAGAGCAGCATCGCGACAAGCACCCTGAAATTCCAGCGGGGTGCTTCTTCAATGGCAAAGGCCAGCAGTTGGCTGCCCACCCCCCGGCCCTGCCAGTCATCATGCAGGTAATAGCTTATCTCTGTCACCCGGCGCAGGGCCTTGCGCTCCCCGCGATAGGAGGAAAAGGATAACCAGCCGATGACCGCGCCGCCTTCGATAGCCACAAATATAGGATAACGCTGCGGATCGTGATTCTCAAACCACGGGCGCCGCGTTTCCACCGTATAAGGCTCCAAATCGGCGGTACTCACCCCGCCGGCGATAGCCTGATTATATATCTCCACAATAGCTGGCAAATCGCTTTCGGTGGCCTGTCTTATCTCCATGTTTGCTCCCCGTTCCTTCGATTTCGCTTTGCGCCAATATTATACCAACCGGGTATGACTTTTTCCACCCGGTTTGCGCTATAATAGATAAAAACTCTGATAAATAGGGGATAATATGACCATGCTGGACGCACGCGACATAAAAAACTATATGGAACGCGAGGATTATGTTCCTCTAAGTTATGAAGCCCTGCGGCGCGAGCTCACGTCGTCGGTGGGAGAATACGGCCTGTTTGCCAAGGTTTTGGGCAAGATGACCAAAGCGGGCGAGGTGACGCGCACCAGCGATAAGTGCTATCGCCTGCCCAAACCGGAAGAGTTCCCCATAGAACCGATGCCCATGGCTAAATATATCATCCCGCAAGCCACCGGCAATCGCCGCGGCGACTGGCAGCTTATCGTCGATCGCCATGGGCTGCGCGCCCGGTTTCCGGCTCGCGCCTGGGAGGAAGGCGAAGCCGCGCCCCAGGCCGTCAGTGCGGCAGATATCGCCGGGCGGCGCGATCTGCGAAACTTGCGCATGGTCACCATCGACGGCGCCGATGCCAAAGATCTGGACGACGCTATCTCCGTTGAAGCGCTGGAAAACGAAGGCCTGCGGCTGGGCGTACATATCGCCGATGTTTCCCATTATGTAAAACCGGGCAGCGCGCTGGACAAGGAAGCCCGCGCCCGCGCCACCTCGGTCTATCTGCTGGATCGGGTGCTGCCCATGCTGCCCCCGCGCCTGTCCAACGGTATATGTAGCCTCAATGCGGGCGTTGAGCGGCTGGCGGTAAGCTGTTGCATGGACTTTGACCGCCACGGGGCGATGATGGGCTATGAGATATTTAAAGCGGTGATATGCATTGACCGCCGCCTGACCTATGATGAAGTGAACCGCCTGTTTGCATTGCCGGATGACCCGGAAGCGATGGGCGAGTACGGCTTGCTGCGGGACGACCTGCTGCAAATGAAACGGCTGGCCGAGTCGCTGCGCGCGCAGCGGATGCGGCGCGGCGCGCTGGATTTTGACTTTCCCGAAAGCAAAATCATCGTCAACGACGAAGGCTTCCCCCTTGAAGTGAAACGGGCGGAGCGTGGCGCAGGGGAAATGCTGATCGAGGATTTTATGATCAAAGCCAACGAAACCGTGGCCCAATACCTGCGGGAACGCCGCTTTCCCCTGCTCTACCGCGTCCACGAGCCGCCCGACCCCGAAGGGCTGGCCCGCCTGAACCTGGTGCTGGGAGCCTTCGCGCTGAAGCTGCCCACCGGCTCCGTTCCCAGCCCCAAGGATTGCCAGCAAATACTATCCGCCATCAAGGGACGGCCGGAAGAGCAAACCGTGTCGCTGATGCTGCTGCGCTCCATGCGGCACGCCTGCTATACCCCCGCCGCGTTGGGTCACTTTGGGCTGGCCTCTGACAGCTACTGCCATTTTACCAGTCCCATCCGCCGCTATCCCGACCTCATCGTCCACCGGGTCTTAAGCTCCGTGCTGGATAACAGCATGACCGCCGAATACAAAAAGAAGCTGGCCGCCATGATGGGGGAATTGGGGCAGCATTGCACCGAGCAGGAGATTTGCGCCGAAGAGGCCGAACGCGACCTGCGGTCCATGAAAAAGGCCCAGTATATCCATCAATTTCTGGGCGAAGAATACGAAGCCCGCAT
>JAUNBV010000086.1:0-3370 GCA_030526885.1 Syntrophomonadaceae bacterium | reverse complement strand
CTGCCCTTCGGCTTTTGCGTGGCCTTGGCCAAGACCATCGAAGGGTTGGTCCATGTGAGCAATCTGCGCGGCGATTATTACGAATTCGATGAACGCAGCTTTGCCCTGCGCGGCCAGCGCAACGGCCGCGTTTTTCGCATCGGGGACACGGTGCGGGTGCGCCTGGTGCGAGTGGACGAGGAGATGGGGCAAATCGACTTTCAGTGGCTCCCCGAGCGAAAAAACGTTTCCCCTTGAAATCGCGGGGCAACGCTGGTATAATAATAAGCCCTCCGAGCGCTTGATAAAGCTGTGATTGGAGGCAAGCGAGGTGACCGGCAATGGCCAAAACCAAAGGGATCAAGGCCGCGGTGGAAAACCGCCGCGCCCGCCATGAATATCATATTAAAGACGTATATCAGGCCGGGCTGGTGCTGGTGGGCACCGAGGTGAAATCCCTGCGCATGGGCAAAGCCAATTTACAGGATGCTTATGCCACCGTAAAAGACGGCGAAGCGTGGATCATGAACTTTCACATCAGCCCTTATGAGAAGGGCAACCAGTTCAACCACGATCCCCTGCGGCCCAAGAAATTGCTGCTGCATCGGGACGAGATCCGCAAACTGTACGGCATCCAGCAGACCAGCGGCTATACCTTGATCCCGTTAAAAATCTATTTTCGGGACGGCCTGGCCAAGGTGGATGTAGCCGTGGCGGTAGGTAAAAAGCTCTATGATAAGCGCGACGATCTGGCGGCGCGCGACGCCAGGCGTGATTTGGAACGCGCCATGAAAGACCGCGCTAAAGGGTATTAGCAATGCATCCCGATGCGTTGTGAAATATATCAAGGGGGCGTACCGGTTTCGACGGGGGAAGGGATGGGTCGAGCAGCGAGCCGAGTTTTCGTCAACTCGTTAAACAGGCGAGACTTTCAAATTAACTGCAGAAGATAATTTTGCTTTAGCAGCCTAACGGCTGCTCGTCCGGCCGGGAGCGCTTACGACCCGGTGCAGGGCGTCACACAGTAAGCTTACCCGCTTCGGCTCCGCCCCGAGGCCGACCGGCGGGGAAATCAATCGGAGCTAGCCCTGCCGCAGTCCGTCTGCGGACGGCAGCATGGCGAAACCAAAACGCAGACTGCGCTCGGAGATACTGGACTGGTCTCTCTTTCGGACGCGGGTTCGATTCCCGCCGCCTCCACCAAACTCGATATTGCACAAGCATTTGTTGTTCATAAGTCGGTTTTGCCGTAATGGAGTGGCTGAAACCGCAAAACAAAAGGGGCGTATCGCATATGTTTTGTAAAAAGCATTTTGCGACACGCCCATAAGTTTATGTGTTTAATCTACCCCATAAGCCTAAGCGCCACCCTTAAAAAACTGTGACGCCGAACTCCAGCCGGACTTTGTTTAAAGCCTTGATCCACGCGTCCTCTCGCTCTACCGGCGTGTAATCGGCCTTTTCCGAAATAATGCGTTCCTCCTTCTCTAACGCCTCCACTGCCGCCTTTGCCTGTTCGCCCACAATGCGAAGAAATCGATAAGCCATTTCAGGTTTCATTCTACCGCCTCCTTTTTTATACATAATACTTTTTATTTTCGTAACTGTCAATTAATTTACTATCAGACTATTGCGTGAGATTTTCATGCGTCGGCATTTGCAGATAGCCTGTAAATAGCTGTATTCATGAATTATCGGGGATTGCAGCCGTACGTACCGGCCAGGGTTTGAACTAGGCGCTCATGTTCCGCCCTTTCATTTAGTAGGCGAACACCATCAGCATTGGCAGTGTTCGTATACTTAATGCCATGCTCCACTGAGTGAGGTTGACAGACCGCCAAGGTGATGAGCGGTCTTCTTTTTTACCCCCAATTGAGTGCTCTGACAAAAAATCGGGGGCGCTATCTTAAGCTTAACCAGCCACACATGTAATAAATAGGTTGTATTTTGCCTACCTTATCTGTGTACTATAGACAGTAAGGAGGTGTTTACTATGATGATCAACCCAGACAATCTGGTTTCCTTGTCAGAAGCCAATCGCAATTTTTCCCGAGTGGCGCGGATGGTTGACGAAAAGGGTTCTGCTATTATTCTAAAGAATAATACGCCCCGGTATGTGGTCATGGAGTTCAGCAGTGTTCAAGCGGAGCAACTTACGGACAATGAGGATATCGCTTTCATTTCCAAGCGCCTGATTGCTAAGAACAAAGAGGCATGCGAGGTTCTTGCGAAATGATACAGTTGAGCAAGGAGCAGGTCATTTGGCTGCATGATGAATTACTTGCCTCAAGCGGAGGCACAACAGGAGTTCGAGATGAAGGTCTGTTAGATTCTGCTATTCAAGCGCCCTTTCAATCGTTCGATCAAAGGACTTGTTCCCTCCACACAACAAAAAGCGGCAAGGCTTGCCTTTGGATTGGTTCAAAATCACGCGTTTGTGGACGGAAACAAGCGTATTGGAGCACATTCGATGTTGGTGTTCCTTGGCTTAAACGGCATCGATCTGGAGTATACACAACAGGAGTTGGCAGATACTTTCATGCATCTGGCCGATGGCAGATTAACAGAGAAAGACTTGCTGGAGTGGATATTGGCACATCAATAAATCGCTGCAATTCAAAACTGTCTAATCGTAACCAATTTGCACATCTTTTTGCGCAGTGTGGCATAAAAAAGATTGTCCTATAGTACTTATAGTGAGCGCCTATTCCATAAAAAAATGATAAAACCCCTGCAACTGTGGCGATAGCGCCGGTTTGCGGGGGTTTTTGCTATGCTGGCTGCTGGTCTGTTTTCAAATGCTTTTGTATGGTTTTGGATGTACTAATTACGTCAAAATCACGTCACGCTGGAAAAACAAGATTTTTCCTTTTGCCAGCTATGGTAAAAGTGCATTTTTGCTCAATCGATGACGAAAAGGCTTGACGGTTGAACGGAGCTTCAACTATAATGGGGTCATAGTTGAATGAATGGTCAACCGTTGAGCGCGGGAGGAGGTTATTATGAGCAATAGTATAGTGGCTTGTGATTGTGATGTGATCCATGCCGAGGTGGTGGAGCGGGTGCGGGCCCGGATGCCGGAGGATGGCGTTTTGTTCGAGCTGTCCGATTTTTTCAAGGTGCTGGGGGACGGCACCCGCATTCGCATTATTTGGGCGTTGGACGCCAGCGAGATGTGTGTGTGCGATCTGGCGGTGCTGCTCAATATGACCAAGTCGGCGGTATCGCATCAGTTGAGGTCCCTGAAGCAGGCGCGGCTGGTGAAGTTCCGCCGCGAGGGCAAGAATGTTTTTTATTCGTTGGATGACGAGCATGTGCGCGATATTTTTGAAAAGGCGATGGAGCACACGGCGGAGCAAAAAGCGTGATTACCGGAGGCGAAATTATGCAC
>JAUNBV010000085.1 GCA_030526885.1 Syntrophomonadaceae bacterium | reverse complement strand
GCCCATCTGAGCCAGCAGGCATATCAAGGCTACCTGCCGCATGAAGGTGCTTTTGCCGCCCATGTTGGGGCCCGTGATAATGGCAAAACGATTCCCCTTCATGGCCATATGAAGATCATTGGGCACAAAACGTATGTCAGTCAGGCTAAGCTCAATTACGGGATGCCTTCCGGCCAAAATATCGATGCTGCCGTCCGTGGCAAAGGTGGGGCGGCAATAATCGTTGAGATAGGCGCATACCGCCAGCGACAGCAGGCAATCCAAATCCGCCACCAGGCGGGCGGTTTGCATCAGCGCGGGGCTGTATGGCTCCAGCCGGTCGCGCAGCTCGATAAATAGTTTGTTTTCTAGCTCCTTTAACCGCTCCGTAGAGCGCATGATTTTGTCCTCGTACTCTTTAAGTTCCACGGTAATAAAGCGTTCGTTATTGACCAGGGTCTGTTTGCGGATATAATGCGGCGGCACCGCAGCCACATTGCTTTTGGTCACGTCTATGTAATAGCCAAACACCTTGTTATAAGAAACTTTAAGCGATTTAATGCCGGTGGCTTCGCGCTCGGCGGCCTCATAAGCCATCAGCCAGCGGCTGCCCTCGCTGCTTAAAGAGCGCAGTTCGTCCACCTCCGGGTGATAGCCGCTGCGTATCACTCCTCCGTCGTTGGGGTTTAGCGGAGCGTTGTCGTCGATAGATTCCTCTATCATAAGCCGCAAATCCGGCATAGTATCCATGGCCGCGATGGCCCTTAACATGGGAGCCTTACATGAGGCCATATTGTTAAGCACTTCCGGCAGCAGGTCCAGTGAGTTTTTCAAAGCCAGCAAATCGCGGGGGCTGGCGGCTTTACTGCCCAGACGCCCAATGATGCGCTCCATATCGTAAAGCTGCTTCAAGTCGTGCAGCAACTGGTTGCGCATCACCTGCTCTGCCACCAGTTCCTCCACCGCATCCAAACGATAATCGATGGCCGTCCGGTCGGTCAGGGGACGCTCCAGCCAGGTGCGCAGGCGGCGGCGGCCCATGGCATTGCAGCAGTGATCGATTACTGCCAGCACCGTACCCTGTTTGCTTTTGCCCCTTAGTGATTGCGTAAGCTCAAGATTGCTGCGCGTAAAGCTGTCGAGTTCCAAATATGCCTGCGGCTCCAGCATCTGAATGGTATTGATGTGCGAAAAACCGCTTTTCTGCGTCTGCCTAAGATATAAAATAATGGCTGCAGCAGCCGAGATAGCAGCCAACCGGTCGCCCACCGCAAATTCATTTAAATCATCGCAGCTAAATTGCTCGCACAATATGCTTGCCGCCTGCTGTGGCTCGGGAAAATTGTCGACACAATGCATATGGGGGCCGCTGTCCTGCCATAATGCCCGGTCACAATATTGCGGGCTGACCAGGCATTCCGCCGGCGATACCCGCCGCACTTCCCGTTCCAGCACAGCTTCCCGATCGTCACCGCTGAATTCGCTTACATAAAAAGCCCCGGTGGATACGTCCAGATAGGACCATCCCAGCCGGTTACCATAATCACAGATGGCGGCCAGATAGTTGTTTACGTTCTCATCCAGCAAAAAGTCTTCCAGCACCGTACCCGGGGTCAGCAATCTGACCACCTCGCGTTTGACAATCCCGGTGGACAGTTTGGGGTCTTCCACCTGTTCACACACCGCGACATGATGCCCCTTGGATATTAGCCGGGAAATATATGAATTGACCGAATGCCAGGGCACCCCGCACATAGGGACGGGCTCACCTTGGGTATCACGGGAGCGGGAGGTCAGGACGATTTCCAGGTCGCGGGCGGCGGTAATGGCGTCGTCAAAAAAGAATTCGTAGAAATCGCCCATGCGATACATCAGCAAGGCATCGGGATATTGCTGCCGAATGCGCATATATTGCTGCATCATAGGAGTCTGCTTTACCAATTTCAAAACCTCGCTTGCTGTGGATAAAGAAAGGCTTAGAATACGCGCTCTAAGCCTTTTTAAATACTATGGCGCACCGCTTGCCACCGGTTAACACCCGGCGCATCCCTCGCAGCCGCCGGCGCAGCTTCCGCCGGTGATCATTTCGTCGATGGCGAAGTAAACCCCCTGCATCATGCTGTCAAAGGCTTCCTGAGCCTTCATCAGTTCCTTGACCAATTCGTTGGCGGTCAGATTTTTTTCCAAGCTGTCCAGTGCTTGCTCATCATCCGGCGCAATGCTTTGTCCGGCAGCAAGCTTATTCTCCATCGCCATACGCGCTTCCTGATATTCCAGCAGCAGTTGATAAGCCTCGCTGTCTTCTCCCAGGCGCATCTGGGTCATCCTCAGATTGTGCATGGTTTCCGATTCCGCAATGGCGCTGCCTAAATCCATGGCCTGTTTGATAATATTCTCCATAGTCATGTCGCTTGTCCTCCCCATCAGTAATACATTACAGTTGTGCTTGGCCAAAAATCGAAAATGTTTTGGCTTCTGTTATTCTAACATTTATCAGGCGTCCAGTTAACTCTTTTCCCCCGGAAAAAATAACTATATGATTGCTGCGGCTGCGCCCGCTGAGCATAGCGGAATCGCTTTTGCTGGTTCCCTCCACCAGCACTTGCAGGATTTTGCCTTCCAGCGCTTTATTCTTTTGGGCGGCAATGCCGTATTGTACGCGGTTTAATTCCAGCAACCGCTGCTGCTTTACTTCGCGCGGCAATTGCCCTTGCATGGCGGCCGCCCTAGTGCCGCTACGGGGCGAGAACAGAAAGGTGAAGGCCGAATCAAAACGGATTTTTTCCACCATATCAAGGGTATCCTGAAAGTCGGTGTCGGTTTCACCGGGAAAGCCCACAATTATATCCGTGCTTACCGCCAGTCCGGGCACCGCAGCGCGCATACGTTCTATCAGCTCCAGGTAGTATTCGCGGGTATACCGCCGGTTCATCCGCTTCAATACCTTGTTGCTGCCGGCCTGCATAGCCACATGGATATGCTCGCAAACCTTTGGCTCTTGTGCTAAGGCAGCGATCAGCCGCTCCGAAACGTCGCGGGGATGAGAGGTGGTGAAGCGGATGCGCTCCAGCCCATCTACCGCTGCCGCCCGGTGCAGCAGCTCTGCGAAATCAATGTCCTCCGGCAGTCCACGGCCATACGAGTTCACGTTCTGCCCCAGCAGGGTTACCTCCTTTATACCCTGTTCGGCCAACTCGCACAGTTCGCGGATAATGTCGTGCACCGCACGGCTCCGTTCCCGGCCCCGGGTATAGGGCACGATACAGTAAGAGCAGAAATTGTCACAGCCGTACATGATGTTTACAAACGCGGTCACCGCGCTGCCTCGCCGGGAGGGAAGCTCGCTGCCGATAACTACGGGCCGAGTGTTGACATCGATTATGGGGCGTTTGTGCTCACGGGAAGCGGCTTCGCGCACCAGCCGCGGCAGATCCTTTATGCTGGAGGTGCCAAATATAATGTCGGTCTGCGGGCGGACGCGCTGCACCGACTCAGGCACATGGGCCATGCAACCGCCCAGTGCAATCAATAGCTCCGGGTGCCGCTGTTTGAGCTGCTGCAGGTCGCCCAGCTTGCCAAATACTTTGTTTTCGGCCGAGTGGCGCACGCTGCAGGTGTTCAGCACTACCAGATCGGATTCCTCCGGCGCGGAGGCTTGGGTATAGCCCTCCTGCTCGAGCAGGCCGGCCATAATTTCCGAATCGCGATTGTTCATCTGACAGCCAAAGGTCAGGATATAATACTTTTTATTTACCGGCACCGCTCATATTTCTCCTCAATTTAATTACATCAGGGGGGCAAACAGCATCAGCACGCTGGCGGCGAGACGTTGATACCAGTGGCGGTTGAAGCTGTAATCAGAAGTTACCTCCTCGCACTGCTCCAGGGTTTTGAGGTAATCCGCTTTGAGCTGCCCCACCGCTTTGCTCCGGTACATCCATACCCCGCATTCAAAATGCAGGTACAGGCTGCGAAAATCCATATTAGCGGTTCCCACCACCGCTATTTCATCGTCGCACACGAAGCTCTTGGCATGGATAAAGCCGGGGGTGTATTCGTAAATCCTTACTCCCGCCTTCAGCAAAGGCATATAATACGCGCGGGACACGATATGCACATACCATTTGTCCGGTATATGCGGGGTTATAATGCGAATATCCACCCCGCTCTTGGCAGCCAGCGCCAAAGTCACCACCAGCTCATTATCGATAATCAGGTAAGGGGTGGTGATATACAGATAATGCTGACTGTTGCCGATCATATTTATATAAACCATTTCGCTGACCATTTCCCGATCCAGCGGGCTGTCCGCATACGGCTGCACCATGCCGTCGGTGACAAAGTCGGCGTCGTGGTGCACGTGCGGTCGAAAATGATCGTAGTGGGTATCGGTAGAGCGCAATATATTCCAGGCCTCTAAAAACATGATGGTCATATTCCAGACCGCGTCGCCCTTGAGCCGCAATGCGGCATCCTTCCAGTGACCGAAGCGTTCAATGGCGTTGATATACTCATCGGCCATGTTTATCCCGCCGGTATAAGCGGTGTGGCCGTCTATGATCATTATTTTGCGGTGATCGCGATTGTTCATTCGCAGGCTCAGCAGCGGTACAAGCGGATTGAAGGCCACGCATTTGATCCCCAGGGCTTCCATTTTTTTATAGTAATTAAAGGGCAGGGTGTTAACACATCCCACGTCGTCATACATCAGCCGGATATCCAGCCCTTCCGCAGCCTTGCGCTTCAAAATATCCAGCGTCCGGCCCCACATCACGCCGTCATGGATTATAAAAAACTCCAAAAAAATGTAGTGCTTGGCCTGCTCCAACTGCTGAATGAAATCTTCGAAAAAGGCTTCCCCGCTGGCGAAATATTCCGTAGCGGTGTTTTCAAACACAGGATAACCGCCTGAATTCAATATATATGCGGACTGTTTGGCAATGTGAGGGTCGCTGGCCAGAATTTTTTGCCACAACCCTTCATCCTGCGTAAGTTGGCTGCGAAAGAGTTTAAGCATGGGGCCGTTGCGCTTCATATAACGCTGGCTCACGCTGTGATTGCCGAAGACTATATAGAATAAACCGCCGAACAGGGGAAACATCATGATGGGTATGATCCAGGCTATCTTGTACGAGGGGTTGTCCCCTTTATTGATAACCCACAAAACCGCCGCCATGCTCATCAAAAAAAAGATGAGATAGCCAAACAGCCAGTTATTGCTGAATTCCCATATCAAAAGGGCAAATAAGACTACCTGCAGTAACAGCAGCAGCGGAATAATGATTAGGCGGCTGAACAAATTTTTTAACAGTCTTATCACGGCTCTTCCCCCTTTTCCCTGACTCAGCGCATAAATTAAAGCCGTTTCATCCTTGGTATAAAAAGCGTTCGGAATTAAATCGCTGATCTCCATTCCGAACGCCTTATAAACTCTGCTCAAGGGTTTAGCTGAATATGGATAAATCAATCATCCGATATAGACGTTCAAACCCTTCTTCGGTGGGATGCCCGCCATCGGCCAGCAAATATTGAGATTTTACGCTGCGGTCGTCATTCAAAAAAGCTTGGTGAAACGGTATCACCGGCAAGCCGTGATTTTCGGCGTATTCATATATCCAATCCCGGATACGCCATATCATGCGCTCATATTCTTCATAATCCACCGCGGTGGGGGTGCCGAACACCGTCTTGATACCGTTTGCCGCTGCTTTTTCCGCAATCGCCTGTAAGTTATTCACGATCACCGGATATGGTATGCGCATAAACACATCGTTTAATCCGCCCATTACAATGACATGGCTGGGCTCATAATCCAGCACCGAATGGCGGAAGCGGTGTAACATGTTGCCGGTATCATCGCCGTTCAATCCTTGATTAATGACCGGAATGCCCAGCTCATCCTGCAGCATCCTTACCCAGGAGAAATAATGCCCATGGGGAAAACCCCAGGTTATGCTGTCCCCCAGGCACACGATTTTAGTGGCCGCTTGACTCATCTGCTCCCCCACCTATCAGCTGCCTTGGATGCCGGCTACTTGCTCCAACTGTAACAACACATCGTTCAGCTCGGACAGATAATTCCCATAATCGCCCCAGTTACCGTTTTGTGACGCCCGCTGGGCATTATCGAAGAGGGTGCGGGCCTGTGCCGCCAGATAAACCACGTCGTCGCTCAAGGGCGCCGCTTCTCCACCTGCTGTTTCACCGCTTTCGCCCCCCGGTCTCGCCGTGGAAGCACCGAATATCGCAATCAAGGCTTCGTCCAGCGTTTCTTCCATTACCACCGTATTGTGATAGGATACGATTACCCGTTTCAATTCCGGCAGGGCGCTGTTATCGGCCTGTAGATACAGCGGTTCCACATACAGGATAGAATTTTCTATGGGTATAACCAGCAGATTGCCGCGGTAGGTGGAAGTGCCGCTCTGGCTCCACAGGGTGAGCTGTTGCGATATCTCCGTATTTTGATTGATGCGCGACTCGATTTGCGACGGTCCGTATATAGTTTCCTGTTTGGGGAAGCTGTACACCAGCAGTTTACCGTAATTATCCCCGTCCATGCGCGCGCACATCCAAGCGGTCATGTTGAGCTTTCCGTTGGGGATATACGGTATCATCAGGATGTATTCCTCTTTTTCCTCGCCCTGCAGGCGGGTGATGATATAGTAAGGCTCCATGGTCTGTGAGGAACTGCCCACCACTTCGGTGGGTATTACCCAGGTATCCTCCTTGTTATAGAAAACCGCCGGGTCGTTCATGTGGTAGTTACACCAGATGGAAGCCTGCACCGAGAATAAATCGCTGGGATAACGGATATGGCTCTGCAAGCCGTCCGGCATATCGTCCAGGGTGTGGAATAATTCCGGGAAGATGGCCTGGTACGTCTGAATTACAGGGTCATTGGCATCGGCAACGTAGAAAACCACTTGACCGGTATAGGCGTCTACCGTAACTTTTACCGAATTGCGGATATAATTGTTGCCCGCCACATCAAAGGGCTCCGAATACGGATACTTGCTGCTGTAGGTGTAAGCGTCCAGCATCCAGAACAGTTTTCCGTCGTCATTGATGACGATATAGGGGTCGCTGTCGTAAGCCAGCCAGGGGGCTATTTCGGCGATACGGTCCTTTATGTTGCGCTTCATCAAAATCTGGCTTTCATTACCGATATCGCCGGAAAAGATCAGTTTATAATCGCGGAAATACCAACTGAATATCAGACGGCGGGAAAAGGATTTGATCGAGATTCCCTTATCGCCCTCGTAAGTGGTGTAAACATTGGAGTCGCCCATCGGATAATCAAATTCGTCCTGATCGGTATTTACGACCACCCAGCCGTCGGTGCGCTCGCCGAAATAGATCGCCGGCTGACTGATGGTCAGGTCGGTGGCGAACGACGGCGGTATATCCTTGATAAAGAATTTCGGGAATCCCTCCTGCTCTATCTCGGTCACCGGGCTGACCACCACCCCATAACCATGGGTATAGGTCTGGCGCTGATTGACCCAGGTCTTGGCCTGCGAGTCCCAATTGGTGAGGCGGTTCATATCCTCCATCTCACGGGCGGAAAGCATCACCTGGCGGTACTCCCCGTCCACTACGTAGCGGTCGATATCAACATCATTGAAATAATAGTAAGGCCTGAGTTCCTGCAGGCTCTTATACGTTTCCCTCAGGGGCTTCCAGTCCCACAGACGGATGTTATCGACCGTAGGGCTGTTGTTTTCTAAATCATTCATGGTAAGGGTGTAATCTATTTCAAAATCCTTATTGTCGACCTCGTCCAGCCCGTAGGCCATGCGGGTATATTTAATGGAATTCTCGATGTAAGGCTTCTCCAGATTATACTCGTTGGGTTGTACCACCATGCTCTGGATTATCATGGGATAGACCGAGCCCAGCAGCACAGCCACCACCAGCCACGCGCCGATACTGTATACTACCCAGTTGAAGCGGCGGATAAAAATGTTGACGATAATCAGCACCGCCGCCGCCAACGCTACCACCAGCAATACTTTATAGGCCAGCAGGCGGGCGTGGATATCGGTATAACCGGCTCCATAGACGATGCTGTCCGAAGCGAACAGTATGGAAAACATACTGAGGCGGTAGCCCCAGGCCTTTAAGGCCAGGATGGCGGCCAGAAGAA
Organism: Syntrophomonadaceae bacterium; assembly: GCA_030526885.1. Classification (GTDB taxonomy): domain Bacteria; phylum Bacillota; class Syntrophomonadia; order Syntrophomonadales; family Syntrophomonadaceae; genus JAUNBV01. The sequence goes on along the minus strand of JAUNBV010000085.1, from coordinate 5 downwards.
CGGCC